>JALFXR010000238.1 GCA_022787405.1 Bacillota bacterium | reverse complement strand
ACGGATACCCATGGAAGAAATCTCAAATGCTCTGTCGAGTACTTCGTTCCAGAGGATGATATCTCCGTTTAATTCCCAGTCGTCATAGTCAGGTGAACGTCCGTCGTGTTTTTCACCTGAGGCGAGTCTGCCGCCTATCTTCATAATAAATACTGCACCGTGCTCCTTGGTGATGGCATCTTCTCTTTCCTTAGGTGTAAGGTCAGGATACATTGCCTCAAGTTCTCTGGTGGTTATGAAGAAAATCTCGTTAGGAATCTCAGTCTGAATGTTTCTGTAAAGTCTGTTTACGTAGTCTCCCAGGTTCTTTACTGCATTATAGATGGTGGTAACGGTTTCCTTCAGGTATTCCTCCGTCCTCTGTTCTTTAGTGATTACCTTTTCCCAGTCCCACTGGTCCACATATACAGAGTGGAGGTTGTCCAGCTCCTCATCTCGTCTGATAGCATTCATATCAGTATAAATACCGTGTCCCGGCTCTATTCCGTACTTGCCCAGGGCCATTCTCTTCCACTTGGCCAGTGACTGAACAACTTCAACATGAAGTTCATCTATATCCTTCAATGTGAAATCAACTCTTCTTTCCACGCCGTTCAGATTATCGTTAAGGCCTGTTCTCGGGTCAACAAACAGCGGAGCCGATACTCTGCGAAGATTGAGTCCGTATGCCAGCTCCTGCTGGAAATAATCTTTAATTTTTTTGATTGCTCTCTGGCTTTCCATGAGATCAATCATTGATTCGTAGTTCTTCGGTAAAATCAACTGTGACATAAAATCTAGTCCTCCTTTGAAGTTTATTAATTGTCATTTTTTATCGTCGGTGCGCATGGAATATACGCATCCGCAGTAATTCTGGCGATAAAGCCCGTATTCCTTTGACATCTGGATGCTCCTCTGAAACCCTGCTTTTTTCTTGAAGTCAACATCCAGAAATTCCACACCGTAGACTCGCTCAAGCTCCGCCCCTATCGCCGATATAAGCATATAATTCTTATGGGGGCTCACAGTGAGAGTAGTTCCGAACATGGAATTTCCCGTCTTGAGGGCCACCTGTGCTGTGCGCTCCATTCTCAGTCTGAAACACTCAGTACACCGTCTGCCGCCTTCCGGTTCGTTACTGAAGCCGGAACATACCTCAAAGAAGTCGTCCGGCAGATATTCTCCTTCAATAAATTCCACTCTGTCTTCTTCGGAAAGCTTCTCGTTATATGCCTGAAGAAACTTTATCTGTGCCTCTCTGCGGCGCTCGTATTCCTCTCTGTCCGTTATGTTGGGATTATAGAAGAAAACCGTCACCTTGTAGTCAGGCAGAAGTCTTTCTATACAGGTAGTGCTGCAGGGTCCGCAGCAGGAATGCAGAAGTACCGTCCTTTTTTCGGTTTCAGTCTCAGGCTGTGTCCGGAAAAGGTCTATATTTTCAATTTTTTCACACCTTGAATCAGTACACGGCGCTGTCTTTTTAACCATTGTGGCTTTCCTTTCTTGACAAGATTTATTTCATCATATAGATTATATAGTATATCATAAAACGAAGGAAATTTAAAGGGTATTTTCAATGGAAAAGGACAATATCAGCAAAGAATTCACTAAAGAATTAAGAGAGCTGTACGGAGGTCAACGCTATCACTCCATCAGCACCTGGCTTAAGAGGGAGTTCGGCAGCAAAACCATCAAACTTGCCATCGACGGCGGCTTCACCTGCCCCAACCGTGACGGCACTAAAGGCATGGGAGGATGCATCTTCTGCTCCGACAGCGGTTCAGGAGAATTCGCCTCCGATATTGATGACCAGATACGCCTGCTTTCTGACAAATGGCCCGATGCCGGTTATCTGGCATACTTTCAGAACCATACCAATACCTACGCTCCCGTATCGGAGCTGCGCGCCAAATATTACGCTGTCCTGGCAAATCCTAAAATTAAGGGACTTGTTATCGGCACCCGTCCCGACTGCCTTTCCGATGATGTTCTTGACCTGCTTGCTGAAATAAACAAGACCCACTTCATGTGGGTCGAGCTTGGGCTGCAGACTGTTCACAACGAAACAGCCCGCCTTATTAACAGATGTTATGATCTGGATGTTTTTGATGATGCCATGGCAAGGCTTGCCTCCCGCGGCATCAGGACCGTGGTCCACCTGATTCTGGGACTTCCCGGTGAAAGTCGCGAGATGATGCTGGATTCCGTCCGCTATGTAGCTTCAGCAGAAGGCCTTTTCGGTATGAAGCTTCACCTGCTCAACGTGGTCAAAGGTTCCCGTATGGAGACTGCATATGCTGACTATCAGCCCTTCGGCTCCCTCGAGGAATATGTTTCACTGGTGGTTGACTGCCTTGAGCTCATCCCGCCTCATGTTACCATCCACCGTCTCACCGGCGATGCTCCGCGGCCTATACTCATAAGCCCGCCATGGAGTTTCAATAAACGAACGATTTTAAACGGCATAAACGACAGACTTAATCTGCTGGACACCTGGCAGGGAAAAAAGGCCTAGGAGCCCGCTTTACCCGCAAATCCAGATGTCGTATGAAATATATTATTTCGAACTTTCATACGACATTACAGTGATTTCCACTGGTTGACCTGCCTTCCAGCAGTGCGTAAAGCAAGGATAAACGGTTACGGTATCATAAGCGTAGTCTTCCAGAATAAGGGTGCTGGTAAACTCTGCATCGTCCCCTGTGCCTGCATAGGTATCCATATAGCCTTCTCGTCCTTCTCCATCAAGATACTCTCTTTCAAAAACTTCATAGATTCCAGAAGTTCTTCCCCCGTCGATTCCTTTAACCGTCCTGAATATGATTTTCACATCCGGTTTGCCATCAGCATGTTTCTGCTTTGAAACCGCTTCTAAGCGTACTCCATCCGGCAGTCTCCCCGATATGACCCCTGTATCAGGCTCTGTCACCTTTATCTTAATGCCTTCCATATCTTTTTCTGCAAGCCTTGCACCTGTAATGACGATTTTAAGGTTATCTGAATCGTAAAACCAAGGGCTTTCCTTTCTAAAAGCTATCACCTCAGGTGTATCTTTGCTTCCCAGGGCACTTATGCCGTTTATGCTTTCCAGCTTATTGTCATCTCCTGCACCAAATGCTTCCACATAGAAGCTCAGACTTTTTAGCCACATGGTGTTAGTTTCAACGCTTTCCACATTGAGCTGAAGATGGGTAGGATATATATCCACTGTTGTAAGTGTGAAATGCTGTCCCAGAATATCCAGTTTTTCATTCAGTTCAATAGTCTTACCCTGAACCGTGTAGTAAGGATCGATTTCCAATGTGAAAGTAAATACTGCCAGATTATCCTTGGAGTAATTCCAAGTTTGCGTGTCTCTTTCCTTTGCTTTAAGCACAAGTGGTATCCTTTCCGGAACATCGCTGTCTGTAAAATCTATGGTGACTGACCTGAGTTTGCCTTCTTCTTCGTCAGGACCGCCCCAGCTAATGCCGTGAGGAGGCATATCCTTTCCTATTTCAATGAGAGCCGCCAGCTGGGTGCTCTCCTTCCTTTCTATGTTCTTTCCGGCCTCGCCCCCCGTTTCGTATTCAAGCCTGTAAAATATATTCACCTGCTTCTGGTCTACAATCACATAATCAATGTCTGCTTTTATGCCGTTTTTAGTCTGAGAAAGTCCTATGGTCTGCACATAATCGTTTTCCACAGCTCTGGAAAGAGACCCTGAAAAGTCTACTGCAGCCGCTAGGTCCTTTAAAACAGGTATCTTAGAGCAGGCCTGTGCCACCGGGGTTATAAAGTTTACACTGAGCACAAAGCAGGCGAAAACAGCAGCTATGCTTCCCGCCGGCTTTACAAACCTCATCACACTGCGACGTTTTCTTTCCCTTGCTGAAGCTCTGTCGAAAACCCCTGCCAGTTCTTCGGGAACCGCCGCTTCGAGATCATTCATCATTTTCTCATATTCGCTCATTCTCATGTCGTTTCTATCTCTGTAATCCATGTTTTACCTCCTTTTCACAGCCTTCCTCGTCCAGGGCAAGCCTTAACAGTCCGAGGGCTTTTCTCTGCCTTGTGGCCGCCGTTCCTTGAGGTACTCCAAGGATACGGGCCGTTTCTGCCATGGTAAAACCTCCGAAGAAGCGCAGTACCACAATATCCTTCAGTTCCTCAGGCAGCATGCCGATTGCATCCTTCAGGGGCAGTCGATCAAAAACCTCCTGAGAAATCTCCGGCATGGTTTCCATCGGTTCTTCACGTTTATGACGGCGCATCATCTTGTAACATTCGTTTATGAGAATTCTGGTCATCCAGGTATCGAAATACTCCGGCTGCCTCAGTTTTTTCAAAGCGCAAAGCCCCTTGTACACTGTCTCGTCCACTGCTTCAAGGGCATCATGCTCATTCCCCAGGTAAATCATAGCCGTCCTGAAAAGCTTTATTCTTATTTCTTCGGTTTGTGCTGCAAACTCTTCTCTCGTCACGGCGCCCCCTCCTTTCGTGCCCCTTTGTATATTAGATGAATAACCTGCTGGTTTTTATTTTTGGATTTTAAAAAAACGCCCTGCCCGAGCGTTTTTTTCATATTAATGCTGCTATGCGATTTCCTCGGCATAGTGAACACCATCAAGCTCCATCACGTCATTTATAATGAGTGAATGTTTGATGCGTCTTCCCATGTCGATTTCTATCCTGAGGATTATGTCGCCTTCAACTATAGGCGCTTCGTTTCTCCGCTCCATAGACTCAATCTTATATCCGCACTTGTCCTTTATCAGGTCCAGCAGTTCAGTTACAGCACTTCTTTCCAGCTCAACATAAAACTCCATGGTGCGTGTATGATTTTCCACGTAGCGTGTCATGTAATGCATGTAATAATTAGTTATGATTACGAGAACAAAGCATATGAGCGCAGGCCCCGGCAGTCCGGCACCGATGGCTATTCCCATAGCTGCAGTGACCCAGAGACCGGCCGCGGTGGTAAGACCTTTTATCTGCCGTCTGTCCGTGACTATGATAGTACCTGCACCCAGGAAACCTATACCGCATAAGAGCTGTGACGGAATCCTGCTTATATCTGCCGCGCCTTCCGACATGGACGCAAAATAGAGCCCCGTTATGGTAGCCAGGGCGGAACCCAGGCATACCAGTGCAAAGGTTCTGATACCCGCCGCATATCTTTTATTGGCTCGTTCAACGCCCACAAAGCTTCCCAGGAGTGTAGCCATGATAAGGCGCACTCCTACTGACCATATTGTTAGTTCACCGAAAAAATCCGATATACCGTTCATCAACGCTTCCTGCCCTTCATGATACCTATCTGCAGAACTATAACTGCTATGAGAAGGAGTGCCAGTGTTCCCCCGAAGATCAGATACATCATCTTATCTGCATCAAGACCTGCAGAGTTCTGCTTTTCTCCTCCTTCGGATAAATCTGTCCCTCCTGCCATAGATGCCGCGTTATCCGACATGCTCTTTCCGTATGCAAAAATCTCATCTACAGTCATGCTGTGCTTCGCTGTGAATTTATTGCTTTTTTCGTTGTAAAAATACCATGCTGCCTCATTTTCGGCATCTTCGCCGGATGATTCCGCAGGCTTGAGAAGTGCCAGTACCAGATTGCCCTCTGTGCTCCTGATTACCGGTATCTGCTTATCATTGTAAGCCGCTGCATCTTCATGGAAGGTCTCCGGGATTTCCACCTTTTCAAAATCCTCGCAGACGATATATGCAGTGCCTCCGATTTCTGTTTCAATAGGCTGGTTCTCCGGAGGCTGAGCATCAGAGCTACCGCTGTTCTGTCCTGTCTCTCCTGACTGACCTCCGCCGGAAGAACTTCCTTCTGCAGCCTCTCTTGTGATTGTTATAGTGTAGGTTTTTGTCTTGCCGCTTTCTGCGGTTACAGTGACCTTCCTCACATTTTCACCCACCTTAAGATTAGGCGAACCTGTCACACTCACCGATGATTTTGAGTCCGCCTTGTCCGCTGAAATGGTGCATGTGGTCACGCTGTTGGGTACTTTCACCTTATATGAGGTCACGCTAGGCGAAAAGGATGGCGAAAGAGTTCCTGATGACACTCTCATTGCCGAAAGATCCGCATTGGTGGATGCCTTATCGGCGGTGCTCTTTACCGTTACGGTGGTAGATGCCGAGCCTGCCGAAAGCTCCTCCATGTCAATATTGTACACATCTGTAGTTGACACACTCACAGATGTGCTTCCTGACTTCTTCGCCTTAAACTTCAGTTTGCAGGAAAGCGACTCCACGCCTGACCCGTTGGCCATGGTCAGGATTACAGTACCGCCCCCGCCGTTGGCCTCTGCCCCTGAACATGAGCTGTATTCCAGAATGGATGAATCGTAGGTTACCCTTGCAGTCGCCGAACCGAAGGTGGCTCCCGAATATTTAAGAGTTATGGTAAGGCTCTCGCCTTTTTCCACTGTACCGCCGCCGCTGAGGGACACCTTGGCAGATGCAGCAAAAGCTTTTTCCGCATCCATGGCAAAACCTGAAGCAATAAGAATTACTGTCAGCACCGCCACCATGACAGTTGTAAATACCCTTGAAAAATCTCTGTTGTGTCTCTTTTCCATTGTCTATCCCCCTATGCCTGATCGTTTATGGTATAGCTTCCCACAATGTGTTTCTGCACATATAGCACATCCAGAGAGTTCACTCTGCCGTCCCTGTTTATATCCGCAGCGTCAAGATATGCGTTTTTAAGCTCACGGCTTTCAACTATATGTTTCTGTATAGCCAGAGCATCCGCTGAATTGATTTTGCCGTCACCGTTGGTATCGCCTCTTACAACGATGCTGTACTCGCTGAGTTTCTCGCCCTTGCTGTTATATAGAACGGCCTTCATTCCTGTGGACATGGTGCCTGAAGTAATGACGGTTCCCGATGAGTTAACCACATCAAGTCTGCCGTCTGTCACGGTAATGTTCTTTAAAAATGTGCTGTAGGAGACCTTTTCTCCTATTCCTCTCACGCAGTCATCAAAGGTGTACTTTGACGAAGAAAGCTTGGTTTCACCCTGCTGGCTCTGTCCGTTTTCAGCCTTGGAAACCGTGATGGTATATGTTCTTTCCTCTCCGCTTCCTGAAGTCACTTTAATCTTTATTACTGTCGTATCGCCCGTAAGTGTCACTTTGCCCGCACCTGTCATGGACGCACTTGAAGAGCTTGTCTTGGCTGCTACGTTCACATAGCTTGTGCTTTTATCTACTACCAGCTCGTAGTCTGACACGTATCTGCTGAACTCAGGAGTCAGGCTGAACCCGTCAACAGACAGACTTGAGAGGTAATTGTTGTTGTTTCCGCCTCCCGGCATACCGCATGTCTCTGCCGGCATATTCTTATATACAGGTATTATCAATGTTATTGGGTCGCTGAGAGAATCGGTATAACCGTTTCTTAATGACGCCGCTTCGCTCTCTGCACCCTGAATGTTTGTCATATACTGACCTGTACCAACGCTTGACAGTCCGTTCATTACATTGAATTTCTTGAAGTACAGTGTATTCTTATTCTGCTGAACATACTGAGCTCCATAGAACTGAGCTCCTCCAACTATGGATTTGTATCTGCTGTTCCACGGTCTTCCGTAGGAGCCGCTCTGCGACGCATACCATACACCTCTGGTAACGGCACTCATAGAGCCTGACTTGTATGCTCCTATATTGAAGAAATTATAGTATCCTTCGTATCCGCTTACGGTTCCCGAAATGCATCCGCCTGTGCCGGATGAACCCTGCTCCACCAGAATCATGGATGCAAGCACATATGGATTCACTCCTGATATCTGTCCGGCTTCCATAAGAACATCTGCATAGGTATCATACCCGTCCTCAAGAAAGCTTCCGGACATGAAGCTGTTTTTGATGACCTTCTGCAGTCCTTCCTTTGTCTGGGTGATTCCGTCGTAGGAATGGGTCAGGAACTGAAAAGCACCTATGGGATTGATAAAATTCCTCGGGTCCAGATAATATGCAACTATTTCCCGGGATGCGCACACCCAGCCGCCGCTGTCATATTCTATGTATTTACCTGTGCTGAAGTCATATGCCCCCTCCTCCATGGATTTCCACGAAGACGGAGAACTGGATGCCACCAGAGATGTTCCGATCTTGCTCTCTGCTTTCAGCACGCTTTCCCAGTCAAGGCCTGTATCGGCGGCTTTGAATATCCACTGAGGGTACTGTGCATGAAGCTGTCTGAGATAAGGCTTGTAGGA
>JALFXR010000222.1 GCA_022787405.1 Bacillota bacterium | reverse complement strand
CGGCAGAGATGTGCTCAAGGCTCTCCTTCGCACAGCAGCGGATAACCAGGTAGCAATCATGAAATCCTCTCCTGTAACCGCTGTCAGAGCCATTTCTGAGGGCTTTGAAGTCAGGACAGAGTCCGGCACAACCTTTAAATGCACAAACCTTGTCATCGCAGCAGGAGGTGCCTCTTATCCCTCTACAGGCTCAGACGGAAGCCTGCTCCGGGTTCTGGAGCGCGACCTGGGAATTCCTTCGGAAAAGCTTCGCCCTTCCCTCGCACCTGTCTATGTGCAGAACTATCCTTTCAGCGAACTTTCGGGAATCAGCTTCAGAAACGCAGGCCTGAAAGTATATGAAGGCGGCGGGAAAAAGGTCCATGAGGCTTCAGGAGACCTGCTTCTGACGCACAAAAGCTTTTCCGGCCCTCTGATGCTTAACAGCTGCAGGTACATCAATACAGGCGACCGGATAGAGATAAATTTTGCAGGCCCATGCACTTCCCGGGCACTGTCCTCACGCATCAAAGAGGTTTTCAGCGGAAATAACAGGACGCTGGCGGCTTTCCTTTCCGAAGAGTATGACCTGCCTAAACGATTTACTGTTAAGGTGCTGGAACCTCTGGGCCTCAGTGACAAAAAGCTCTCCTCTCTTACAGGTGCTGATATTAACGCCGCATCCGAGGCATTCACAGCGTCGAAATTCTCCGTCAGCGGCACCGGAAGCTTCCGTGAGGCCATGGCAACCAAGGGCGGAGTCGCCCTCGATGACGTGAATCTTTCCACTATGGAAAGTAAATCTCACAAAGGTCTTTACTTTATCGGAGAAGTCCTGGATATAGACGGCGATACCGGAGGCTACAATCTGCAGTTTGCATACTCATCGGCACGAACTGCACTGGACTCCATTTACGGCAGACATGACACATAATACCTTCCGTCGGCATAAGCTGATACGGGAGGTGTTTTTTTATGAAGCTTTCCGACAGCTTCTACTTCAGACAGATGGACAAAGCTCTCCGCTCCGCTGTTGTAATCAGCACGGCAGACCACCCGCGTCTGGTGCTGTTCAGCGACTGTCACCGCGGAAACGGCACCTGGAGCGACAGCTTTCTCAATAACAAGACCATCTACGAGGCCGCTCTGGGCTACTACTATGAGCGCGACTTCACATATGTTGAACTGGGCGACGGCGACGAACTTTGGGAAAACAGAAAAATGTCCGACATCGAGGAAATACATTCCGATATTTTCAGTCTGCTTGACAAGTTCAGACAAAAAGATCGTCTTTTCATAATCTGGGGAAACCACGACAGGGTCAAGAGCCGCCCGGGATTCAGGTCACACTCTCTGCCTCCGGCCTCTGAATCTCTCATCATAGAGTGCCCCGGAGACTCTTCCATTGCCTCAAACTGCTGCCTTATGCACGGTCATCAGGCCGATATCCTCAACAATCAGCTCTGGAAACTGGCACGCTGGCTTGTAAGATACATCTGGAGACCCCTTGAACTGGCCGGCATCAAAGACCCTACCAGCGCTGCGAGGAATTACAACAAGGGCAAGGTAATCGAAAAACGCATGTCAGACTGGGCCCTGTCCAGAAGCACCCACCTTATAGCCGGTCACACCCACAGACCTGTGATTTCATGCTCCAAGGGAGAATGGAGCTATTCCAACACAGGGTCCTGCGTTCATCCTAACACCATCACCTGCATAGAAATGGAGGACGGCAGAATTACTCTCATCAAATGGGCAGAATGCGCTGACAGCAATCAGTATATACGTGTCTGCCGCTATGTAATCAGCGGTCCGGAGGATTTGTGTTGACTTTTACGCCAGAAGGTATATAATAAATTGAGAATGGTTCTTAAAATCATTCTCAATTTGTTTTACGGAGGAAAATCGTGGCAACTTACAATACACAGCAGAAAAAAGAACTGATGGATTTCCTTAAAAAGCACCCGGAACATGCCTACACCATCGACGATATCGCCGACGGAATGAAAGCCGACCCGGAATTTACCAACCCACCGGGCAAAAGCACCATATACAGGCTGATGCCGGGACTTGCCGAAGAAAACCTTGTAAAATGCTTTTCTGCCGGACGTGGCACCAAGGCCACCTATCAGATAATGGGCGGAGAAAGCTGCCACTTCCATATACATCTTAAATGCACCGGCTGCGGCAGGCTGCTCCACATGAGCGATGAAGCCTCCAGGGCTATTTCAGGCAATCTCCTCGATACCAGCGGTTTCAGGCTGGACGTGGGCCGCACCACCCTTTTCGGGCTTTGCAGAAGCTGCACCGAAAATGCTGAGAACGGCCGGAAAGGAAACCTTACCATATGAAAATAAAAAAACTTGTAGTCCTCGCGGCAGCAGCTGTCCTGATTTTTTGCGGCTGCTCGCCTGCAGATAATGGGACTGAAGGCATGACCATCCTTACCGCTGATTTTGCGGAGTACGACTGGGTCAGGGAAATACTCGGGGACAACCCTTCAGGCATAAGGCTAGAAAGGCTCAATGAAAGCGGGCAGGATATGCACAGCTATCAGCCTTCCGTTAAGGACATGGTTAAAATATCAGACTGCAGCCTGCTTATATATGCAGGCGGTGAATCGGAATTCTGGATAGATGAGGCAGCAGAGTCCTCGGATAAATCTCCTGAAAGCTGCCTTTCCCTTATGGAGGTTCTGGCCCATGACCCTAAACTCAGCGAAAAATATGAAGGCACTGCCGGCGTTCATGACCATGAGCACGAACATCATCACGATGATGAAGTCGAAGACGAACATGATCATTTTGAAGAGTTCGATGAGCACATGTGGCTTTCCCTTAAAGCCGCACCTGTGTTTATAGAAAATATAACTGAAGCCATATGCAGCCTTGACCCTGTAAACAGGACTTATTACGAAAAAAACTCGAGAATCTATATAGAAAAAGTTAAAGCTCTGGACGGTGAATACGAAAAAGTCACAGCAGCTGCAAGAGAAAATGGGAATGCTTTCATCCTGGTGGCTGACCGTTTTCCTTTCGTCTACCTGACAGAAGATTACCACCTGTCGCACCTGGCTGCTTTTCCCGGCTGCTCTGCAGAAACGGAGGCCAGCTTTGCGACCATACTTGACCTGTCCGATGCCATCGACAGACACAGTCCGGGCGGCATCCTGGTTCTAAAAAAATCTGATACTGCTCTGGCTCAGACCGTCATAAAAAATTCCTCATTAAAGGAACTGCCTGTCCTCAGGCTTGACGATATGCAGTCGGTCACTGCTGATGATATTGAGTCAGGCTGTTCATTTCTTTCCATAATGGAAGAAAACCTGACAGCCCTTGAAACGGCTCTCGGCATCTACACCGATATTAACAGATAAGAAAGGAAAAACCAAATGGCACAACTGACAGTAAAGAATCTCTGTCCCGGCTACGACGGTGTGGCTGTAGCACAGGATATAAATTTTGAAATAAATCGCGGCGACTATCTGTGCATCGTAGGAGAAAACGGATCCGGCAAGTCCACTCTGGTGAAAACTCTGGCAGGTCTCGTACGTCCTGTCAGCGGTGAAATAATATGCGGCGACGGCTTCAGCATGAACCAGATAGGCTATCTGCCCCAGCAGACACTGATGCAGAAGGACTTCCCCGCTTCTGTGGGTGAAATCGTCCTTTCCGGATGTCTGGCAGCTTCCGGCCTCAGACCGTTTTACTCAGCCTCGCAGAAGAAGGCCTCTCTCTCCTCTATGGAAAGGCTGGGCATCGATCATATGAAAAACCGCTGCTACCGTGACCTGTCGGGAGGACAACAGCAGAGAGTCCTTCTGGCGCGTGCCCTGTGTGCAGCAGGAAAGATGCTCCTGCTGGACGAGCCCGTAACCGGACTTGATCCAGCCGCTTCAGCGGAAATGTACAGCATCGTCAGTGATCTCAACGAAAAGGAAAAAATTACGATAATCATGGTTTCCCACGATATAGAGGCATCAGTAAAGTATGCAAGTCATATCCTTCATCTTGGAAGTGAAATGCAGTTTTTCGGCACCAAGGAGGAATACGTAAAAAGCCCTGTCAAGATGTCCTTCCGCCATCAGGAGGGCCTTGCAAAGTTTATGGACGAGCCCCTCTGCTCACGGGCTGCGGCGGGAAAGAACAGGAGGTACTTCAAATGATAGCAGAATATCTTTCATACTCCTTCGTCCGCTACGCCTTCATAGCCGGAGTGCTTACGGCTCTCTGCTCTTCCCTGCTTGGTGTGACTCTGGTGCTGAAACGCTACTCCTTCATAGGAGACGGCCTTTCTCATGTGGCCTTTGGAGCAATGGCCATCGCTGCTGTGCTTTCCGTAAAGACGGAGCTCATAGTGGTGCTTCCTGTTACGGTACTCTGTGCCGTGCTGCTCCTTAAAACAGGCGCCAATACCCGCATAAAAGGAGATGCCGCTCTGGCAATGCTTTCTGTAGGCTCCATGGCCTGCGGCTACCTGCTGCTCAACATGTTCTCAGCCTCGGCTAACGTATCCGGTGACGTGTGCAGCACGCTGTTCGGCTCCACTTCAATTCTGACTCTGACTCAGACGGATGTGTGGGTCTGCGTCATCATGTCGGCTCTGGTAACACTCACCTACGTGCTCTTTTACAACAAGATTTTCGCCGTCACCTTCGATGAAAACTTTGCCCGGGCCACCGGAGTCAATGCGGCCGCCTACAATCTGCTTATCGCTGTTATCACGGCGGTAATAATAGTGCTGGCCATGAATCTGGTAGGTGCTCTGCTCACCTCGGCTCTGATGATCTTCCCGGCTCTGTCAGCTATGCGTGTATTTCACACCTTCAGGCAGGTGGTTCTGTGCTCTGCCGTAGTTGCCGTGGTAAGTTCAGCTGTCGGCATCCTGATTTCCATCGTGCTTTCGTCGCCTGTGGGTGCCACCATAGTGGTGGTAGATCTGATCGTCTTCGGCGGCTTCAGTGCGGCGGGACGGATTATGCGGCGATAAAAATTCAGTTCCTGTTAAATGCAGGGTTTCCCCATACAAAAAACCGGCTTACCTGCCGGTTCCTTTTTTTCTTGTAATCAGCGGCAGCACTTCTGCTACCGTGATGTTAAACACATAGGCCAGTTCCTCGAAAAGCATTTTCTACGCTTCCTTGAGGAATCTCTCGTCTGCTGCGTGAAGCTTTCTGCCTCGCTCCAGAAGTTCTATCTGGTGCAGGTACAGTGCCCTGGTCATCATCAGCAAGTCCTCACTGGAACCGCAAAGCAGAATCTGCTTGTACATCTGCTGTCTTTCCCTGTCGTTTTCTACCCACTCGCCGTATTCTGAAGGCGCTGCCTCCAGAAGTTCTGAGGCTCTTTCCCTGGATAGTATGGGTCTCATTCTCTTTAAAACTTTCTCGTTATTTTTAGGAACGAAAACTGTCTCCGCCTCGTTTGACAACGGGCTGAGCACATAATATTCCGAGGTTTCCTTGCCAAAAGTCCGCTCTGTTATATCGCAGATTTTACAAAGGCCTTCTGTTCCGTAAACTACTATGCTGCCAATCTTGTACATCTGTAAAACCTTCTCTTTCTGCATATATTATAGCATACTTTTCAGAAAATTTCGAGGGTGAATTTCAAGAAAAATTTAATGTTGCTTTATCAGGAATATTATGGTAATATTTATAGTGATGGATGTAATTATTTTCTAATAAAGAAAGAAACAGGTGTGTATGAGTTTTATTGATAAAATTAAGAACGAACTGGAAGCACAGGTTGCGGCTCGTGAACTATGTTATGGAGCTCTCGAAAAAATGCCGCAAGGTCGATTAGTTACAAAATGCCGCTCCAATTCAAATCCGGAACATTATCTGCGTCTCTCTGCTTCCGTGCCTTTACAATATCTCGGCAGTAATGACAAAAATCTCATCAAACAGCTTCAGCAGAAAAGAGAATTTGAAAATCAGCTTAAAGCCTTAAATAACAATATTCCTTTACTGGAACGTGTCATCAGTAAGTACATATCCATCGACTCTGTTTTTTCTGATATACATTCCGGACCTCAGGTGCATGCCAGCCAGAATCACTACAAGCAGGAAGAACTGATATACCTTACCAGCGCCGGAATATATGTGCGCTCCAAAGGTGAGGCTATCATCATCGATGTCCTCTGGCAGCGCCGCATCCCCTTTTATTATGAAAAGAAGCTTATATTGTTTGATGAAAATGGGCAAAAGGTTGTTGTATACCCTGACATTACTATTCTGCTTTCTCAAAGAGAGCTTTTGCTGTGGGAACATAACGGCATGCTTTCAAATGAAGAATACAGACGGCGAAATAACCGTAAAATGGAATTATACTTTCTGAACGGGTTTTATCAGCCAAAGAATTTAATTGTCACGGCAGACGGACCTAACGGAGAATTCAGTATTCCGGACATTTACAGAATTGTTGACGGTCTTATACTCCCGCGGCTGTAGCCGTTTTTCCACCAAAATTGAAATTTTTTTGATTTTGGTGGAGATTTTTGTGGATGATGCATTCTTTTTTGGCTTCGCCTCAAATGTAATAAAATGTTAAACGTTGAAATTCCAACATTTCTAGTTGATTCCATTTTTATCCATTCAGAGAAGTGGCTCAAACTCCACGCAAAAACTCCACCAATTTTGAAAAAATCGAGAAAATGGTGGAGTCGGGGTCTGATGCTAGCATCGTCGGTGGTGAAATTACCAATGTCCCGGACCTAAAACATGCACAGCTGGTCGGTTTCCGGCAGTCCGGCGAATACCCCGTGATTACGCAGGCCTTCTACCGCTGTTTTGTTAAGTTTTCCACGCTGTATAGCCTCTTCAATGGTATCGAAAGGTTTTTCTTCGTAGGCTGCCACAAAGGATTTTGCTGCAGTTTCACCTACACCTTCCACCGCTACAAATGGCAGCAGAACCTTTCCATCATCAACCCAGAACTTCATGGCATATGATTTTCCAAGACGCGCAGGCGCGAATTCATAGCCGCGGCTGTACATCTCATAAGCAACTTCGTAAACGAGGATATCGTCCTTCTCCTTCTGGGAGGCGTTGGTACCCTTGGCTATGATGGCATCCATCTCCTCCAGCACAGCATCAGGGCCTTTCAGGATAACTTCCGCATTGAAATTAGCCACTACACTGGTAAAATGAGTGGCATAGAACTCCTGAGGATAGTATACTTTATACCATGCCATTCGGAAAGACATCATCACATAGGCTACTGCGTGAGCCCTTGGGAACATGTACTGAATTTTGATACATGAATCGATATACCACTGAGGCACGCCGTGATCTTTCATGACCTGCAGCTGCTCATCTTTAAGTGGCCGGTTCTTGCGGACGTCCTCCATAATCTTGAAGGCGGTCTTGTTTTCGATACCTTTCAGAATCAGATAGTTCATGATGTCATCACGGGTGGAAATAACCTCACGCATGGTGGCAACCCCGCTTCGTATATAATCCTGTGCGTTGTTGAGCCATACATCTGTACCATGTGAAAAGCCGGAAATACGTACCAGATCAGCGAATTTGTCCGGTTTGGTGTCATCCAGCATGGCTCGGGTAAATGATGTGCCGAATTCAGGGATAGCATAAGTTCCGTGTTTAAACCGGTAATGCTCCGGGTCCTTTATCTTCAGCGCCTCGATGCCATTGAAAATAGAAAGCACGGTCCTGTCGGTCAGGTCCACCTGCAGCGGATCTATACCCGTCATATCCTGCAGCTGTCTGATCATGGACGGAACGTTATGTCCCAGAATATCCAGCTTAAGCAGGTTCTGGTCTATCTTATGATAATCGAAATGAGTAGTAATTATATCAGTATTCACATCGTTGGCAGGATGCTGCACAGGGCAGAATTCATATATCTCGTGGTCGTCGGGCACGATGATGATTCCCCCGGGATGCTGACCTGTTGTCCGCTTTACGCCGGTGCAGTGCTGGGTCAGCCGGTCTGCCTCATATTTATTGATAGGACGCTGAGTTTCCTCAAAAAACTTCATAACGTAACCGTAAGCGGTCTTGTCGGCCACCGTGCCTACGGTTCCTGCTTTGAATACATTCTTTTCACCGAAAATTGTACCCACATACTTATGGGCAATAGGCTGGTATTCTCCTGCGAAGTTCAGGTCGATATCAGGCTCCTTATCTCCGTCGAAACCAAGGAAGGTGGCAAATGGAATGGTGTATCCGTCACGCTTCATAGGTGTGCCGCATTCCGGGCAATCTTTTTCCGGCATGTCTATGCCGCAGTCATACAGGTTCATGTCGCCCCATTCAAGATGTTTGCATTTCGGGCAGATATAATGAGGTTCCAGCGGATTTACTTCGGTGATTCCGGCCATGGTTGCAGCAAGAGAGGAACCAACTGAACCTCGTGAGCCCACAAGATAGCCGTCCTCGTTGGATTTATGTACCAGCATCTGTGCAGACACATACATGACCGCATAGCCGTTATTGATAATAGAGGAAAGCTCCTTCTCCAGACGTTCTCCGATGCGGTCAGGCAAAGGGTCACCGTACATTTCATGAGCTTTTTCCATACAGGTGGTACGGAGTATTTCTTCTGCGCCATCGATTTTAGGTGGAAATTTTCCTTTAGGAACAGGCAGAATTTCTCCATCGCACATATCAGCAATGAGATTTGTATTATCAATTACCACCCGCTTGGCCGTTTCCTCTCCCAGATAGCTGAATTCCTCCAGCATCTCATCTGTAGTTCTCAGATAGAGCCCTGTACCGTTTTCTGCGTCCTTGTATCCCTGTCCCGCCATGAGAATATTGCGGTAGATTGCTGCACTCTCATCCTGATAGTGAGCATCCGTAGTAGCAACTACTGGCTTGCCCAGCTTATCTGCCAGGGCCACAATCTTACGGTTGATTTCTTTCAGATCGTCATAACCTGATACTCTGTTCTGTTCAATCAGGAAGCGGTTGTTTATCAGAGGCTGAATCTCCAGGTAGTCATAGCGGCTGGCGATTTTTTCGATTTCCTCCTCAGGTTTGCCGTCCAGCACTGCGCGGTATATCTCGCCTGCTTCACAGGCCCCGCCCACAAGAATACCCTCTCTATGGGCTTCCAGCACTGACCAAGGCAGCCTTGGCCGCCTGTAAAAATAGTCGATATGGGAGAATGAAACCAGTTTATATATATTCTTAAGTCCTTCCTGGGTTGCAGCCAGCAGGATTATGTGGTTAGTCCCCTTCTTTTTATAGTCAATGGATCCGTCTTCTCCAATGCAGTCGCTGTCATCGAAAACGTATCCCTCCATGCCGTAAAGTATCTTGATGGGACGGCCTTTTTCCGCCTGTTTCTTGGCTTCCTTGGCCGCGTCCGGGAATGCCTGAACCACGCCGTGGTCTGTAATGGCTACCGCAGGCTGTCCCCATGCTGCCGCCTTGCCCACAATATCAGAAACTTCGTTAAGTCCGTCCATAGCGCTCATCTTGGTGTGAGCGTGAAGTTCCACACGCTTTCCAATTTCGCATGTATCCTTGCGGTTATCTCCCAGTGACTTGTCCGTCTTCTCGATGTCCTTCATCATGATGGTGTTCATGTTCTCAAAGGTATCAAACTGGACTTCTCCGCGAATTTTCACACCGTCTCCCGGTTTCAGCATGCTGTCGATTTCACCCCACTTGGTTTCAGAAGCAAAGCATTTGCAGCATATGGTAGTCTTTTCGTCGGTGATGAGCAGTGTAATCAGATAATTGCCGCTTCTGATGACTCTATGGTCTTTTTTGAACAGTATGCCTTCCACAATGACAATACCTAGTGAAGGATCGATGTCCATGAGCGCAGTGTTTGCTTCGCCGACAATATCACGGCCCATAATGCGGTTGCCTTCTGCCGGCAGTTCCTTCTCCTTACGCTTTCCACGGCCTCCCCAGCCGTTCTGTCCTCCGACGTTTCCGCCTTGGCCACCTCCGACGTTTCCACTGCCGCCCCACTGCATGCCGCCACCGTTTCCGCTGCCGCTTCCGCCTCCTGCTGCCGATACGGACTTAGCTCTGGCTTCAGCCTTCTGTCTCAGGTCCTCTGCATGCTCCTTCATAGACTGTTCTATATCTCTGGCTTCGCTTTCCTGGAAATGCTTTTCCTTTTCCCTGTAAAGAGCTTCGTTGTTCCTGAACTCTACCTTTGCCTTGATTCCGAAGGTTTCAGCAAGCATACGGCTGAATTCGCCGGCCGCCCTCAGATTAAGCTGCTCTGTTGCCACATTGCCCAGAGAATATATAGTAAGCCTGTCACCTTCGAGCTCAAAGTTTTTTTCATCTATGGCTTTGGTAATAGTCACAAATGAGCCGTTGAGAATATGTATCATGTGAGGAATGTACAGGCCGATTATCTCTTCATCATTTAAAATCATATTCTCATATGTAAAATCAAACTCAACATCCTTAAGCACGTTAATCTTGTGCAATATTACTGCCTTTATTTTTTCGCAATCAAGAAAAGGCATGACAAAATTGAGGGTAATGGGAAGCGTCAGAACTCCCGTATCCTTATGAATTATGCCTTTTCCCAAAGTATATTTATATTCGGTTTTATCTCTGTTTCCAGTGCCTATCTGTTCCCAGCTGATAGCACCGTCAATTATTTCCCGCATATTTTTCCTCGATTATAGTTATAAGTCTGTCGGCGATTTCATTCTCCGGCACATCGGTCATGATAATCTCGCCTTTAGCAAAGATTATTCCTCTGCCGTCGCCGCCTGCCACTCCGAAATCAGCCTCTCTGGCCTCTCCCGGACCGTTGACCGCGCAGCCCATTACGGCTACCTTGATGGACGGCCTCCCTTCAGCGGTCAGCCTTTCTTCTATTGGCCGCAGCTTGTTCTCCACCTGGGATGCCAGCTTCTGAAGATCTATTTTAGTCCGTCCGCAGGTCGGGCACGAAACCAGATCCACAGCTGACTTCCTCAGCCCAATGCTGCTTAGTATTTCCCGGGCAAAGGTGACCTCTTCCACCGGGTCTGCTGTCAGGGATACTCTCATGGTATCTCCTATACCCTCCAGAAGCAGCGCACCAATTCCTACAGCTGATTTCACCTTGCCTCTTTCCAGTGTTCCTGCCTCTGTGATGCCGACGTGTACGGGGCAGTCTGTCCCGGCCGCCAGCAGTTTGTGTGCCTCATAGTTCATCCGTACATCTGATGACTTTATGGAAACCACCAGATTGTTATAATCCATATCCTGAATTATTTTAAGATTTGCCAGTGCACTCTCGGCAAGACCCTCTGCAGTAACTCCACCGTATTTTTCCAGTATGTGTTTTTCCAGGGAACCGGAATTTACACCCACTCTGATAGGTATCTGCCTTTCTCTGGCCGCATCAACCACAGCCCTAACCCTGTCAAGACTTCCGATATTTCCCGGATTGATTCTTATCTTATCGGCCCCTGCCTGAATTGCCGCTATGGCAAGACGATAGTCAAAATGTATATCTGCCACAAGAGGCACGCGGTTGCCTATCTGCATCAGTTTCTGCTTCACCCTTCCCAGGGTATCTGCCGCCTCCATATCAGGTACGGCGATACGCACAATCTGGCAGCCTGCATCTGTAAGCTCTGAAGTCTGTCTGAGGAGAGCCGCCTCGTCACGTGAATCCACATTTGTCATGGATTGTATTGTTACGGGCATACCGCCTCCTATTGTAAGGCCACCTATTTTCACCTGTCGTGTTATATGTTTAATCAAGATAAATTCTCCTTTGTTTCTTTCTACAGCAACCTGTCCAGCAGACGTTTCCTGTCGTTTATAAACATCTCAGTCACCTGATAGCTTTCCGTGTCCTCGTATTCACAAGTATGTATAAGTCCGTTATCGAAGGTCAGTATCTCCGCACCCGGCATGCCCAGCAGTATAGGCGAATGAGTTGCAATAATAAACTGGGAACCGCCGGCCGCACAGTTGTAAATTTCCGTGAGCAGGGTCAGCTGGCGCTGCGGTGAAAGAGCCGCCTCCGGTTCGTCGAAAAAGTACAGTCCGCCCGGCCTAAGCTGATTCTGTGCTAAAGCCAGAAAACTCTCGCCGTGGGACTTTTCGTGGTACCTTTGGGATGGATGAGCACCATCAGCATAGCGTTCCTCCATGGTTGCCACATTATAAAAGCTTTCTGCCCTCAAGAAGTATCCCCATCTTGCCTTCCTGCTGCCCCACACTATTCTCATGGCGTCGCAGAGCTCCGAGTGGGAATCGTAAGTAGAAAAGCTGTAGTTTTTGGTGCCGCCCTCCGGGTTGAAGCCGCTGGCGATGGCCATAGCTTCCAGAAGAGTTGACTTGCCGCTGCCGTTTTCGCCGACAAAAAAGGTGACAGAGCTGTTAAAGTACAGGGTTTCCAGACCCTTTAACGCCTCAATCTGTCTGAGATAGCTTCTGCGTCCTATCATGGTCCAGTCTATGATAATACTGCGTATAAATCTCTCATCCATCCCTCTTGCTCCTCGCATCTGAATTTACAGCAGGTCGTATAATTTATACATTGCCAGCATATCGCCCAGCCTCAGCCTGTTTGCCATAAGCTGACGGTATGTGGCTGTTTTTTCCCTGCCTTCAGCCTTCATTTCTTCCATTTTAATTCCTATATCGTCATACTGCCTCTGAACCTCTGACAGCATTTTTTCAAAATCTTCAAGACGTCCGCCGTCATGATGCTCCATTGCGGCTGTTCTGGCCGCAGGCGGATTTTCCACATGATTGCCTATGAGTTTTTCCATCCATACCATGTCATACCAGCGCCCGAATTTGCAGCCGCATTTATGAAATCTTCCGGCAGTTTCGAACCCCATTCTTTCATGAAACTTTACGCTGTCTCTGGTAAGATATTCATCTTCATTCTCAGGAAAGGCTATACAGGCATTAAGGTTTAATATTCCCTGTGCTGCCAGGGCCTCCTCCAGTGCTGTGTAAAGAGCTCTTCCTATGCCGCTCTTTTTCATATCCTCTCTGACATATACTGTGGTTTCAACTGCCCAGTCATAGGCGGCGCGTTCTTTAAAAGGCCCTGCGTAAGCATAGCCCACAGGCTCCCCGTTCACCTCTGCAACCAGATATGGATACTTTTGCAGCACTTTACTTATCCGTCTGGCAAATTCCTCTACCGAAGGCACATCATATTCAAATGTTATAGCTGTTTTTTTCACATATGGTGCATATATTTCAAGCAGGACTTTTGCGTCCTGCTGTACAGCTGTTCTGATGGTTATTACTCCCATATCAGTAGTTTTCCGCCTTTCTTCTTTTCTGTGCTTTCTATTTTATCATAGTTTACCATGTGTGACAACACAGCCCGGTACTTACGGAATTCAGCATGCTACAACTCCAAGCTGTGTTTCGCCCCACAAAATTATGTGAAAAAACGCGATTTGCGTGGGGATTTTTGGATTTATATGGATTAAATGGATTTATTTCCGATATTTTTAGCTCTTTTTTGTCGAAAATCCCCCAGCAAATTGACATTTTATATGATTTTTCTGGGGGAAAAGTTAGCCAATGTTAGCCAAATGTTGACCAAATGTTAGCCAACGGTTGCCCAATATCAAAAAATCACAGTTTCATTTCTCCAAAACCATGATTTTTTATATGTTAAGAAAATATATCCGTATATCGAGCTCGGATATCATGTCCAACCGTCTTGGCAAAGCTATCCGAATATCCGCGTAATGTCGTTCATGGTCACAAACACCATCAGAGCCAGAAGCAGCGCCATTCCTATCATGTGAACAGTGCCCTCAACCTTTTCGCTGACTGTTTTGCCCGTGATCATTGTATATATCACGAATATTATTCTGCCGCCGTCCAGGGCAGGAAGCGGAAGCATATTTATAATAGCCAGATTAACACAGATAAGAGCGGTGAGGAAGCCATAATACCAGAAGCCGTACTTTTCAGTCTGGCTCACCATGTTAATCATGCCTACAGGCCCCGAAAGCTCATCAACACCGGCCTGACCCGTAAACAGCTGACCCAGCGCCGAAAACATCATTTTAACCATGTTCCATGTGGACTGAGCACCGTCAACAAGAGCCATAAACGGATTATGACTTATTTTGCAGGTCACACCCAGCACATAACCCTGAGCAGGATTGCCCTGAGCATCAACACCCTCCGTAAGCTCAGGTGTCATGGTGACGCTCTTTACCTCTTTACCTCTTTCGAAGGTGACTTCCATGGACTCTCCGCCGGATGCCTGAATAGCCTTGGAAACATCTGTCCACTGTTCTATTTTCGCGCCGTCGATTTCAATAATCTTATCTCCCGGCATCATTCCGGCTGCCTCTGCAGGCATGCCTGCCGTAACTTCTCTCACAACTGTTGTGGTAAATCCCATAGTACCTATAATAAGGGCCATTATGAGGATAGCGCAGATTATATTCATAATCGAACCGGCAGACAGCACCACTATCTTCTGCCATGGCTTTTTATTTGAAAAAGCCCTTGGCTCACTGGATTCCTCGTCCTCTCCCTCCATGGCACAGAAACCTCCCACAGGCAGCAGTCTGATGCTGTAAAGTGTCTCGGCCCCTTGCTTTTTCCAGATGGCAGGTCCCATTCCAAACGAAAACTCAATCACCTTGACACCCATTCTCCGTGCCGCAATAAAGTGTCCCAGCTCATGAGGAAATATCATTACGCAAAAAAGCAAAATTGCTAATAAAGCTGTTTTCATCTAATCTAAATACTCCTTTATACTCTCTCTGATACGGCGGTCTGCCTCAATTACTCCTTCCAGGTCAAGATTGAAATCAGGCTTGTGCCTATCCATCACTCTTTCCAGAGTGTTCTGAATTTCTATGAACTTTATCTTTCCCTTAAGGAAAAGGTCCACCAGGACCTCGTTGGCTCCGTTGAGCACTACAGGAAAGCTGCCACCCTCCCTTATGGCATCATAGGCGAATCCGATACATTTAAACACAGACGTATCCGGTTTTTCAAATGTCAGACTGGCTCCCTGTCCGAAAAAGTCCAGACCCGGCTCGCTGCTCTTTATTCTCTCGGGATATCCCAGTGCCAGGCTGATAGGTATGCGCATATCGGGCACTCCCATCTGTGCTATCACGGACTTATCCTCGAATTCAACTGCTGAATGTACGATGCTCTGCGGATGCACCAGAATCTGAATTTTGTCTGCCGGCGCGTCAAAGAGCCATCTGGCTTCAATAACCTCAAGCCCCTTGTTCATCATGGTGGCAGAGTCTATGGTAATCTTGGCTCCCATGGTCCATCTCGGATGTTTCAAAGCCTGCTCCAAAGTTACTTTTTCCAGCTGCTCCGAAGAATATCCGCGGAACGGTCCCCCTGATGCTGTTAACAGGATCTTGTTAAATGGCCTTCCGGCATTGCCTTCAAGGCACTGAAAAATAGCGCTGTGCTCACTGTCTACGGGCAATATCTTCACACCGGCATCTGCGACGGCCTTCATTACCAGGCTTCCTCCGGCCACCAAAGTCTCCTTGTTGGCAAGAGCAATATTCTTTCCCGCCTTTATAGCATAATATGTGGGTTCAAGGCCTCTCATTCCCATAAGGGCGTTGAGCACCATGCCGCAGCTGCCGCATGCCGCATCAATAAGACCCCGCCTGCCCCATCCGAATTCTACATGAGGAAATTCTGCAGCAAGCTTCACAGCATCTGCCTCTTTTTCCACAGCAGCAAACTCAGGTCTGAATTCCTCTATCTGCTTTGCCAGCAGCGCAGTATTTGACCCGCATGTCAGAGCCGTCACCGTAAAACGCTCCGGATTCTGCCTGATGACATCAAGAGTCTGAGTTCCTATTGAACCTGTACTTCCTAAAATAGTAATTTTTTTCATGCTAAACCTTTTATGCTAAAAATTCAATGCAGTAAAATACTACGGGCGCCGTAAACAGCACGCTGTCAAATCTGTCCAGAATACCGCCATGTCCCGGAATCAGATTCCCATAATCCTTGATTCCCATCTGTCTCTTAAATGCCGATGCCGAAAGGTCTCCAAGCTGAGAAACTATGCTTCCAAAGAAACCTATAATCAGGCAGAGCACCTTGAAGTCCGGTGCAAAGAAATGTCCAAAGAGAACGCAAAAAACCACGCTTCCGATGACACCTCCCACTGCACCCTCGATGCTTTTCTTAGGACTCAGATGAGGACAAAGCTTATGTTTCCCTATAGCCATTCCCGTAAAGTAAGCCATGATGTCTGTACCGAAGGCAGCCAGGAATACAAGCCATATAAGCTGTCTGAAAGGTGACTGGTCAATAAGAACGATGTGGTATGATAAAAAAACTGTATAGAGAATACCCAGCAATGTGGCGGTCATATCCTCCAGCTTTCTTTTTTCAACATCAAATCCGTAAATCATTGACGCCATGACTACCACAGTGACCCAGAACATTACAAACCTGTAATCATCCGTAAACAGTGCATTGAGCCCGTAAAGTAAAACTGCCGCCGCATATCCCAGTGGTTTGCAAGGTACAGTTTCTGAAGCCTCAAAGCCCTTGCAAAACTCATGAAGTCCGATAATTCCAACCAGGAAAGCCGCCGCCATAAGCCACCAGCCTCCCAGATATACAACAACCAGAAGCGGGAGCATAACGCATCCCGATATAATTCTTGTCTTCATTTTTCCGTTTTCCTCCTATCCGTATACCCTATCTTCCTCCGAAGCGTCTTCCTCTGGTGCAGAACTCCTTCACCAGGCTTTCAAATTCATCAGGTGTAAAATCAGGCCACAGGGTATCTGTAAAAGCGAATTCACTGTAAGCCGCCTGCCAGAGCAGAAAGTTTGAAAGTCTCTCCTCTCCGCTGGTTCTGATTATAAGGTCAGGGTCAGGAATATTGCCGTTGTCATCTCCGGTATACAGCGCCTTGGAAATCATTTCTTCTGTCACCTCTCCCGATTCAATTACACCCGTTTCGGCCAGATGGCAGATTCGTTTTACTGCCCTGGTAATCTCGGCTCTGCTGCCGTAGTTCAAGGCAATGCTAAACTGAAGTCCGTCATTGCCCGCTGTGGTATCAAGCGCCCTGTCAATACTGGCCACAGCCGCCGCAGGCACCTTGTCACGGTACTCGCCCAGAATATGAACCTTAACATTATTGGCACTCAGTTCTGCCAGCTCGCTTCCCACGAACTTGACCAGCAGATTAAAAATGCCGCCGACCTCCTCCTGGGAGCGTTTCCAGTTTTCAGTGGAAAACGCATATACCGTCAGGTATTTTATACCCAGTACATCAGCTCTTTTAATTATTTCTTTCATGGCAAGCATGCCCTGATTATGACCTGCCAGCCTTGACACTCCGTTTTTTTTCGCCCATCGTCCGTTTCCATCCATAATGACGGCCACATGCCGCGGCATAGTATTACAATCTGTCATATTTCTCCCGTTAAGCAATGTGGCTGCCCTTAACCCAAGCAGCCACACACTTTATTAAACTTCCATAATTTCTTTTTCTTTGCCTGCAACCACATCGTCGATTTCCTTAATGGTCTTGTCTGTTGCCTTCTGCACATCATCAAGAGCCTTCTTCAGATCGTCCTCTGTGATTTCATGATTCTTTTCCAGCTTCTTAAGCTCGTCGTTAGCATCTCTTCTGAGATTTCTGATGGCTACCTTGCTGTCCTCGCCCATCTTCTTGACAGTCTTGGTCAGCTCTTTTCTTCTTTCCTCTGTAACCTGAGGTATAACCAGTCTTACACATTTTCCGTCGTTGGAAGGGTTGATGCCGATGTTGGCAACGTTTATCGCCTTTTCGATCTCGTGAATTGACTTAGGGTCAAAAGGTGAAATCATAAGTGTTCTCGGATCAGGAACGGAAATGTTGGAAAGGTTTTTAAGCGGTGTCGGGCTGCCATAGTAGTCAACCATCACCTTATCCAGCAAAGCAGGATTGGCTCTGCCTGCTCTTACAGTATTCAGGTCTTCCTTCAAAACCGATATAGTTTTTTTACTTCTCTCTTCAAGATTTTTCTTAATGCCTTCCATTTTAACTCCTCCGGGTTATTTGATAATAGTTCCTATTTTTTCGCCTGCTATGGCCTTAAGTACATTGCCTTCTTCTGCGATGGCAAATACGTGAATCTTTATGTTGTTATCCTTGCACAGCGTTGCTGCAGTAAGGTCCATAACCTTTAAATCCTTTTCCACTACCTCCATATGGGTAAGCTCTGTAAACATCCTGGCGTCAGGGTTTACAGCAGGATCGCTGTCGTAAACGCCGTCAATGTTCTTGGCCAGCAGTATAACATCTGCGTCCATTTCGGCTGCTCTCAGTGCTGCCGTAGTATCCGTGGAAAAGAAAGGATTGCCGGTTCCCGCACCGAAGATGACCACATCTCCGTGCTCCAGGTGACTGAGGGCCTTTCTCCTCGCATAAGGCTCAGCAATCTCCCGCATTTCGATTGCGGTCTGCACCTTGGCCGGTACCCCCAGTGCCAGAAAAGCATCCTGAAGTGCCAGGGAATTCATCACTGTAGCCAGCATGCCCATGTAATCAGCTGTAGCTCTGTCCATGTCCTTGCTGGTTCTCCCTCGCCAGAAATTGCCTCCGCCTACGACTATGGCAACCTGTACTCCAAGGTCATGGATCTGTTTAACCTCGCCTGCCACCTTGCGTGTCATTTCTTCATTTATGCCGAAACGCCCGCTTCCTGCAAGCGCTTCTCCGCTTATTTTAAGCAAAACTCGTTTATATATAGGTTTCATAAAGCCTCCTCACGGCACTACATCAGCACCGATATAATCACTGTCAAATATTATACCATACTTGTGCCTACAAGAGGAAGTTATTTATTGCAATTTTTTTGTTTTTTCACTGTCCGCCGGGTTATTTACTGCTGACCTGCCAGCATCTGAGTGCGATACAGCTGTGCGTACATGCCGTCCTTTTCCAGAAGCTCCTGATGAGTCCCCTGTTCCTGTATTCTGCCGTCCTCTATAACCACGATTCTGTCAGCACTTTTAACCGTAGCCAGCCTGTGGGCGATTATGATGGTGGTTCTCCCTTGAGAAAGCCTGCCGAAGGCCTTCTGTATGTTAGCCTCGGTTACACTGTCAAGTGCCGAGGTGGCCTCGTCAAGAATTAGAATAGGAGGATTCTTCAGAAAAATACGGGCAATGGAAATCCTCTGCTTCTGCCCTCCCGAAAGAAGAGTTCCCCTCTCTCCCACATAGGTGTCAAAGCCGTCAGGCATATTCATTATATCATCATAAATTTCAGCCTCTTTTGCCGCTGCCTCCACTTCTTCATATGACGCATCAGGCCTGCCGTATCTTATGTTTTCGTAGATAGTGTCTGCGAAAAGAAAAACGTCCTGCTGCACTATTCCTACAGCATTCCTGAGAGAGCTTTTTGTCACGTTTCTGATATCGTGTCCATCTATGGCAATACTGCCCTCCTCCACATCGTAAAACCTTGGAATAAGCTGGCAGAGTGTGCTCTTGCCCCCTCCTGAATGACCTACCACGGCTACGCTTTCTCCCGGCCTGATGTCCAGAGAAATACCGTGGAGAACCTCCCTGTCATCATTATAGCCAAAAACAACATTATCCATGACCAGATGCCCTTTTACACCTGTAAGCTCTTCGGCATCAGGCTTTTCTCTGATGCTCGGCTCAATCCGCATGATTTCCACGAATCTCTTGAGACCGGCCATACCGTTTGTAAATATCTCAGCGAAGGTGGCCAGCTTTCTCACCGGTGTAACAAATGTGGTTATATATAATGTGAAAGTGATGAGGTCAATATAGTTCATTCTGCCCTGCATGATGAGCCAGCCACCCACAGTGATGACGGCTATCTGCAGGAAACATATAAAAAATTCCAGAGAAGCGTTAAACCTTCCCATGGCTTTATAGAACCCTGATTTTGAGCCTTTATAGGTCTGATTGGAACGTTCGAAGCGCTCGTAGTCGACCTCCTGATTATCAAAAGCCTTGGAGGTTTTCATGCCTGACAGCGTGGATTCTATGTCAGCGTTTATGTCGGCCATCTTCTGCTTTACCTGTGCCGATGAATGCATCATGCTGTTTTTACAGGAAAGCACCACCAGTATAAAGACCGGTACTATGGCCAGCACCACCAGCGCAAGCCTCCATTCAACGGTAAACATAACAAAAAGCGCCCCCGTAATAGTCACTGCCGAAATCAGCAGGTCCTCAGGGCCGTGATGAGCCAGTTCTGTAATTTCAAATAAATCCCCGGTAAGTCTGTTCATCAGTTTTCCGGTTCTGTTACGGTCAAAAAAGTCGAAATCCAGCCTCTGCAGATGCCTGTATAAATCTTCCCTTATGTCAGCCTCAACTCTTATGCCGAAGGTATGACCCCAGAATGTTATAATGTAGTTAAAAAGGGCTCTGACAATAAAAGCGGCCGTGACGACTGCCATCACGGCAAAAAAAGCTTTATACATGTTCCCTGGAAGCAGTTCATACATGGCATATCTGGAAACCAGCGGAAAAGCCACGTCGACAGCGGCCACCGCGAAGGCGCACAGCATATCCAGTATGAAAAGCTTCCTGTGTGCTCCGAAATATGAAAGAAAAATGCTGAAAATCGACCTGTTAAAATCTCTTTCTTTCACTTTATCTCTTTTCTCCGAAAGTAATATTATCTCAAAGGATTATTATCCGATGTATGCAACTGCCTCAATTTCAAGCAGACCGCCCTTAGGTAGAGCTGCCACCTGAACTGCAGATCTTGAAGGAAATTCTCCATCAAAATATTCAGCATAAATGGCGTTCATAGCTGCAAAATCCTTCATATCGGCCATGAAGCATGTGGTCTTCACAATCTTGTCCAGTCCGCTTCCTGCTTCCTCCAGAACAGCCTTAAGGTTGGCAAAAACCTGTCTTGTCTGAGCTTCAAGTCCTTCTGCCAGTTCTCCTGTCTCAGGAACCATGCCCAACTGTCCTGATGTGAATACCAGGTTTCCGATTACATTTGCCTGTGCATAAGGTCCGATGGCTGCAGGAGCCTTATCTGTTGCGACTGTTTTTCTCATTTTAAGTTCTCCTTTATCTGTAAATTCAAGTTTAAGTCTATTTAAGAGTATACCACGATTCGGCCGTTTTTCAATCATGTTTTTTATAATAGGTCCCTCCATCGGTAAACACCATTTCCATAGGCTTATCCCATGGCTCCATCGGAATTGAGTCGGCCTTCTGCACCTCAAAAGCAACGGAAACTACATGTGCATTGACACACTTATCCAGGTATCTGTCATAAAAGCCGGCACCCATACCCATCCTGCCGCAGTTCTCATCGAATACTGTACATGGACATATGACCAGATCTATTCCCTCAGGAGGTATCTCCACAGATTTCTCGCGAACAGGCTCCATAATGCCGAAATATCCCGGCTTCCAGGCATTTTCGTCTTCCGGCAGCAGCGCTATCATCTCACTGTCCGATATGCAGAGGGGATAAACCAGCCGTTTTCCTGCCGCCTCATCTGCCTTCTCAAGGGCGTCCAGTCTGACCTCTCCTTTGGTAGCGCGGTAAATGAGTACAGTCTTGGCGTTTTTGAAAACCTCTGAGGTCGCAATTTTCTCCGATATAATGGCAGAAAGCCTTTCCCTTTCTTCCGGGGAAAGGCTGTTTCTTGCCTGTATTTTTGATTTTCTGAGTTCTTTTCTGTTGTCTGACATATTACTCTCCTAAATCACAGCCTGCGCAATCTCCTCTGCCTGTTCATCCTCCATATATGGCATCTGGGCCGCCATCTGCAGCATGTGGACAGAGCCTCTCTTGATGCCCATGTACCTTGCTGCCGGATGAGCAACCAGACTTATCATCTGAACCTTGTCGTACCTGCAGACGGTCCAGTTTTTAGCAAAGCATCCTTCCATAAACACCAGAGTCTGCCCGCCTTTCTTCCATCCTGCAGATATGTGTGAAAGCCCGTAGAGCAGGATAATGAATCCCAGCATCGCGGCAGCACAGCAGGCTATAATCCAAGTCGGAAGGTCGGTCCGCATTCCAATGACAACAGCCCCCGCCGCAATCATAAGTATCCACTTGACAGACTTGACGGCTCTCACAGCAATCCCCCTTCTGTCCTCTGCTATCACACCGCTCATAATGCTCTCGCCCACAAATTCAGGAATGAGCACACCCAGCTGGTGCAGAAGCTCTTCCTTTGACACGGCCATGGTCAAGTTGGAAAGCTCACTTCTTTCATCACCTACACCTACCGTGACAATTCTGGCCTGGTACTTTCCAAAGATTCTTGAAAGCGTCGGCTGCACTATCTGAAGGGCAGATATTTTGTCAACGGGCACGGTATAGCTCTTCAGTTTCAGAAGTCCATATCTCAGGTGAAGATCGTCTCCGTCTCTATATACTCTGAAATTGTAATATATGATGTACTTTTTTATCAGTCCGTAGGCCGCACTTACAAAGACCAGCAGCACCGGGATAATTGCACCTGCATGCTCGAGGACTGCACCCGGCTCGTAATACTCCGAAGTTCTGTACCACACCGATGAAGCAATGCCTCCCACTACTATGAGCAGATTGATTATGCTCATGGAATAGAAACTGTGCTTTGCCATGTCCAATGCCCCGTAGGAAAATACATTGCCGCTCTCTGCAATGGATTCAGGCACCACATCGGGCCTTATATCCTCAGCCAGATTCTCCTCAGCAGCCGCACCCTTGACCTGGTTCATCCTGCTTATGACAGCCTGCCTGAAAGCGATGGCTTTATCCTCTCTGAATACCAGCGAGACATCGGTCTTGTCGGCAGTGGTCATGCTGTTTGTATCCATCTTAATTCTGGCAGTTCCCACTATGCGCTCGAAAAGATTTCTTTCCACGTTTACGGCGGAAAGGTTCTCTACGGCAATGGTATTGTGAATGCGGTTAAGAGTGTTTCTTTCAATAATTATCAGATTTCCGTCCAGGGTGACCCAGGTTTTTCGCCATCTGAGGAACTGAAACAGCAGCACTGCCGCCGTGATGCCAACCGCTGCCACCAAGCCCCATATGCCGCCTTCTGCCAGCGCCTGTCTGATACCGGAGTTTTTCATATCCTGTACCAGCTCAATTATGGTGTCTATCTGATTGAAAAGGGTTACGGCTATAATTGCCCAGAACTGCCACAGACTCTCAAATATAGACGAAAAATGGCAACGCAGCCTGATCGTTTGCGGATTGTTTTCCATCGGGCGTTCATTTATCATTACTGCTTCCGCCTTTCTTCCGCTGCAATCTGATTGATCTTATCCTTCAGATGCTCAGCAATCAGAGCAGCCTCATCGTCGGCGAGAAATTTTATTACACCGTCGCCTCCTGCGGTGGTTACCTTTACAGATGACAGGTTGAACATTCTGTCGACAGGACCTTGAGAAACCTGAAGCTTATGGAGTCTTTCCATAGGAATTATGGTTTCTTTAATCCAGAAGATTCCCTCTCTCACTCTTATATTGGCACTATCTATTATGTACCTGTATCTTTCATATCTGATTCTCGGAATAATGATGATGCAGACTGCAGCCAGCACTATAATACCTGCACCGATCAGAAGGCAGGCCATATGTGATCTTTCCCACAGTATAAAATAATCCGCAGCGATTGCTGCTGCCAGAAAAATTACATCTTTTATAATTTCGTTTACCCTCATGCACTTCTCAGCCTTGGGATTCAGTTTTACATAATCCATTTTCCAACTCCTTTTTCTTTTCCATTATCGGTTTTACCTTATGCTCCATAATCCATACAAGGCAAAGCAGATGCACCAGAGCCGTAACGGTCCACGTCACAGGATAAGACACATATATGAATTCAACCTTATGGAACATAGGCAGCTGAAACAAAGTGGCAATCCATACTATCCTCGAAAGGCACGCCCCTATCAGGGAAACAAACATAGGCACAATGGAGTATCCCAGCCCCCTGAGAACACCTACGAGAGTATCCATTACACCGCAAAGTGCGTACGGCAGACATATAAAGGCCAGCCTTATCATCCCCTGGGCTATTACAGCACCGCTTCTGGTATATATTCCAAGGAGAAAAGGTCCGAATACATAGCCTCCCACACCCATAATAATTCCTGTCAGCGCCGCCATGGACACAGATCTTATCATAATCGGCTTCACACGCTCATATCTGCCTGCGCCGACATTCTGGCTGGTAAATGAAATGGCTGCCTGGTAAAATGCGTTCATTCCGAAATAAACGAAGTTCTCTATATTGCTTGCAGCTGCGCTTCCTGCCATGGTCACATCGCCGAAAGTGTTGATTGCAGACTGAATTACCACGTTGGAAAGCGAAAAAAGCACTCCCTGAAATCCTGCAGGAAGACCTATCTGCATAACAGCAGTCATCCTGTTCTTATGTATTCTCAGTTTTTTCAGTTCAAGGCGGAAAGCATCCTCTTCCTTTGCAAGGCATCTTACTACCATGCCTGCAGAAAGGAACTGTGAAATAGATGTGGCGGTTGCAACTCCCGCAACGCCCATCCTGAATTCTATTACAAAGAGCAGATTGAGGCATACATTTATTATTCCGGAAACAGAAAGGTAATAAAGCGGTCTCCTGGTGTCACCCTTGGCCCTCAAAAGCGCACTACCGAAGTTATATACCATCATAGCCGGCATCCCTATAAAATATATTCTGAGATAAAGTGCCGAAAGCCTGAGCACATTTTCCGGGGACTGCATAAGTCTGAGAATAGGTTCAGCGAAAACAATGCCGACAACGGCGAGAAACACCCCGCTGACCAAGCTCATTGCAACAGATGTATGGACGGTTTCACTAAGCTCCTTGTCCTTTTTTGCACCGAAAAACTTAGCAGCCAGAACATTACAGCCTATAGAAAGCCCCACAAACAGATTCACCATGAGATTTATAAGCGATGTTGTGGAACCCACTGCTGCCAGAGAATTGTCTCCTGCCCATCTTCCCACCACGATAATATCTGCGGCGTTAAACAGAAGCTGAAGAATACTGGACAACATCAGCGGAAAGGCAAAGAGAAGCATCTTCCCCATTATAGGTCCGTTTACCATATCTATTTCATGCTTTATCTGCGGTTTCTTTTTTTCCTGCGTAGATTTCAATGTCTGCTTCATTTCCATTAAAAAAACCTCCTATGATACTATAAGTATACCATAAGAGGCCTGAACGGGAATGGTTATTTTTTGTTTTTTCTTCCGGCTGCAAAGTCTGCTGCAGCTGTAAAAAGAACGTCTGTAGATGAGTTGAGTGCCGTTTCACATGAGTCCTGTATAACCCCTACGATGAAGCCAACACCTACCACCTGCATTGCGATATCATTCGGAATTCCGAAAAGCGAACATGCGAGCGGTATAAGCAGCAGTGAACCTCCTGCAACGCCTGATGCACCGCAGGCACTTATAGCCGAAAGCACGCACAGCAGCACAGCCATAGGCATATCAACGGAAACACCCAGAGTATTGGCAGCCGCCAGTGTCAGAATAGAAATTGTAATTGCGGCACCGCCCATGTTGATGGTGGCACCAAGAGGAATGGATATGGAGTAAGTGTCCTTATCAAGTCCCAGCTCTTCGCAAAGCCTCATATTAACCGGAATGTTGGCGGCAGAGCTTCTGGTAAAGAAAGCTGTAATTCCGCTGTCCTTAAGGCATTTGAGAACCAGAGGATACGGGTTCTGACGGGTGTTGAAGTAAACTATAATCGGGTTCACAACCAGAGCGTCAAAGAACATGGTTCCCACCAGCAACAGGATCAGTTTGCCATATTTAAGCAGAGTACTCAGACCGCTTACTGCGATTGAATCGAACACGAGACCCATTACACCAAGGGGAGCGAATTTTATAATCCATCTCACCAGCTGAGAAACTGCTTCGGACATATCTCCCAGAAAGTTTTTTGTCGTTGCTGAAGCACGGCGAAGCGCCATACCCAGAAGAACCGCCCATGCCAGGATTCCTATGTAGTTGGCATTCAGCAAAGCACTCACAGGATTTGCCACAACATTGAACACCAGAGTTTTAAGTACTTCTGAGATTCCTCCCGGAGGAACGATATCACTGGTGCTTTCCGGAAGTACAAGCTCCAGTTTAAAAATAAAGCTTGCGATTACAGCAGCCATTGCAGCAAGCAGCGTTCCCAGAAGATAGAGAATGATAATCGACTTCATATTTGTCTTCTGTCCTGCCTGATGCTGGGAAATGGCTGACATGACAAGAAACAGCACCAGAACGGGAGCAACTGCCTTGAGCGCACCAACGAAAAGACTGCCCAATATGGTGATTCCGCTCAGCTGAGTCGGAAAAGCAACTGCCAGCACAATACCTATAATCAGACCTATAATAATCTGCTTCACCAGACTGATCTGGTTCCACGCGTTCAGTAAATTCTTGAAAAACATAATTCCTCCTAATTTTTTATAACATAAAAAGCAGGCTTCTGGAGTTACTCAAAAGCCGTGCTTCTTTATTATACCATATTAAAAAAACAAATCAATACCTAAATGTATCTTATCCATATATAAGCTGTTGAAATCATCAGAACTATGATGCTGGCCGGAACCATAAACTTGCAGTACTTTCCCCAGGTTACCGGATGGCCGTGCTTATTGGCAACGGCAAGGCCTACAACATTGGCAGACGCACCTATAGGTGTAGCACTTCCGCCGATATCTGTACCGATGGCAAGAGCCCATGCAAGCATAGGCAGGGATGCCCCCTGAGCCGCTGCAAGACTCTTTATTACAGGAATCATCGTCGCAGCGAAAGGTATATTATCCACAAATGCGCTGGCAAAACCCGATATCCATACTATGATTGCCACCATCAGCATCATGTTTCCGTGGCTTATTCTGCCGATAAATGCCGCTATGATGTTCAGTATGCCTGTCTGCTCCAGTCCGCCTACCACTATGAACAGACCTATAAAGAACAACAGTGTCTTATAGTCAATTTTTTTAAGTATCTCAGGTATATGGGAGCCCGCCGCCAGCAGTGTAAGCAGAGCAATAAAGGTTCCGATGAAAGCAACGGTAAGCCCTGTCTGTGCATGTGTGATAAGCATTACCACCGCAATCAGAAAGATTGCCGCGCTCAGATAAAATCCCTTCGTATCTGTTATAGTAACAGCAGCACTGTTTGCGTTTGCTTCAACATGACCGGTAACGACAGTTCCAACTCTCTGATTCATCTTTTCACCGATACCTGACGGCTTACTGTGTGAAAGCTCTTTGTGAAAGCACAGATAGAAATAAGCAATCACAAACAGCATTGATATTCCTGCTGCAACACCGGTGTTTGTCAGAAAATCCATAAATGTATATCCAAGGGATGTTCCGATAATAATGTTAGGCGGGTCTCCGCACATAGTAGCCGAACCTCCCAGATTAGCGCAGAAAATTTCCGCCATAATCACAGGCACAGGATTGAAATGTACTATTTCACTCAGTTCTACAGTAACAGCAGCCAGGAAAAGAATTACGGTAATGCTGTCTATAAACATGGACAGTATACCTGACACAAGCATGAATGCAATCAGAATAGGCACCGGCTTATATCTGACCAGCTTGGCAATAGCCATGCAGAGCCATCTGAAAAAGCCTACTCTGGCCATTCCCTCAACCATTATCATCATCCCGGCAATAAAAATAATTGTTGCCCAGTTAATACCGCTGGAGCCTTCTGATGCCTGACCTGCATGGTACCAGAAGTCAAGTGTAAACAGAGACCCCAGATTCAGGGTCTCAAGTATTGCTTCTTTACTTTTCATGAATATGCCGAACACAAGTATCAGCATAGCTGCACCGCAGGAAAGGGTAACAATATGTCTCTCAAATTTATCCAATACAATTAATCCGAACATTACTGCAAAGATTACAACTGCAGCGATTTGTGCCGTCATTTTAAATACCTCCCTGACATTCTCCGTCTATTATTTTTCTCTCACGTCGGAGAAGTCACATGACAGATTATAGCAGAAGTTGGACCCTTTATGTTGTCAGATTGTATTCTTTAACGTAATCTTAACCTTGTTGGCTAGTCCTGATTATAAGGCGCTGTTCCGTCATCCATCATCTCAAGCATGTACGGAACTATTTCAGGATCGAACTGAGTTCCTGCGCCCTTTATCAGTTCTTCACGGATGACAGACTGCGGCAGAGCCTTCCTGTAGCATCTGTCGCTGGACATGGCATCGTAAGTATCCGCCACACATATAATTCGTGCAGTGAGAGGAATGTCATCTCCCTTTATATGGCTGCAGTAGCCTTTCCCGTCATATCGCTCGTGGTGATAGCGGGCACCATCGGAAATTCCCTCCAGAGCATTGAAGTTTTTCAGTATGTCTCCGCCCATGGATACATGAGTCTGTATAACTTCTCTCTCATCCTTTGTAAGCTTGTCGGGTTTATTCAGGATGCTGTCAGGTATTCCAATCTTGCCTATATCATGAAGCATAGCTGTATAGTATATGTTTTCCTGTTCTTCTTCAGAAAGCCCCATCCGCCTTGCAATCTCTCTGGAATACCTTGCTACCCTTATGGAATGGCCGTTGGTATAGCTGTCTTTAGCGTCTATGGTGTTGGCAAAGGTCTTCATGGACTGGTCCACAATGTTTCTGTAGGCTTCCTTTTCCTTGCGTATATGGTTCATCTTCGCCCTTGTATACAGCATTACAATGCCGCCTATAATGGCAGATACAATCAGCACAGCCAGCACCCATACGACAGGCGTTTCGGAAAGTTCCTTTTCTTTTGTCAGAGGCAAAGCATATTCATACCCGTTTTCGGGGTTCTCGGGGTCGAAAATGTGAAGTCTGAAGGTGTAATCTCCACCGGGGATATTTGTATAGCTGACTGTTTCCGTCTTGTTCCCGTAAAGTGCCTTTTCTTCCTTATCAAAGCCCTCAAGCATATAAGTTATCTCAAAATCTGAAGTATCACTGTATGAAAGAGCGGCAAATGATATGGTAAGACGTTGAACATCCTTTGGCAGAGCGAGGCTTTCCGGATGTTCGTATACCTTATCATCCGCCTGAACAGACTGAATAACTCCCCTTGGAATACAATTGTCTACCCCATGGAATCCAAAAATGCTGATACCGCTTCTTGTTGCCAGGTACAACCTGCCCTTGCTGTCCATATAATTCCATGTATTTGCATTCAGAGAACCTGTCAGTCCGTGGCTGAATCCGTAAAGCTCAGCTTCAGCAGTCTCACCTGACAAAAGCTTCATCTTATCCACGGAATATATGCCGTTGTTCTGCAGAAGCCACAGTCTGCCGTCTCTGTCGTATAGGTCGAAGATGCTTCCCGGCCCTTTACTGAAATTGTCCAGTTTGCAGAAGCGGCCTTTGTCCGTTTCGAAGTAATACAGACTGCTTCCTGCGCTGACAAAATAATTCTCCGATGGACTGTCGCTGTCTTCATCTTTTACCATTCTAAGTACAACACCCTCACCGAGGCCGCATCCGAAACCGCAGTTTTTTACATTTTTATCTTTAACCGCATAAATACCGCCGCCATCACTTCCGGCATATATGGTACCGTCGCTGCCCTCTGCAATGCAGAGTATGGATGTGTTTTCTATACCTTCGTCCGCGCTGTATTTTTCGGTCACCCTGCTGCCTTCTATAATATCGAGTCCGCTCTGTGTACCCACCGCAATTCTGCCGTCTGAAAGCTCAAGCAATGATCTGGCGGTGTTACTGGAAAGGCCTTTATCCGTGTTGAAAACAGTTATTTTCTCAGTTTGAGGATCAAAACGCACTACACCATAAGACGAATTGGTTACCACCCATATCATGCCATCAGAATCTGATACTATGCAGCGCACACGAACACTAGCCAGCATGGAAGTGAGACTGTTTTTTACTTCCATCCAGCTGTTATTAAATATCTTTATTCCCTGCTCCAGTCCCACATAAAACCTGCCCGACTGCTTTATAACAGTATTTACGGGAATTTCATCAAGGCCTGCAGCTTCATTCGGCGAAGTGAAGGAGGCCGGGCTATATTTGATTATGCCGAAAGCCGATGAGGCCAGCCAGAGATTTCCTTCGTAGTCCGTAGCAGCCCAGTTTACAGAAGAAGCCTTTTGGGATTCTCCGAATTCTGTGAGTTTGCCTTCGGAATCTATGAGAGCAAAACCCATAAATCCGCATACCAGTATGCTTCCGTTTTCTGTGACACAAATCCTGTTATGCACGCTTACTTCGTCTGTTGAAAGGATTTCTTTTTTAAATGCTGAAGACTTTAGTTTTTCCGACTTGAATGATATCTTAGCCAGAACATTGCCTGACGTTCCAATAAAAATATTTCCTTCATTATCATCGGTCACGCAGTAAATCTGGGCCTCCGTCTCCCCGAAAACCATCTCCGAAGTAATTACACCTTTTACTTTTCCGTCTTTGACTACAGCGCAGATTCCACCGTCCATGGCTCCCCAAATTCTGTCCATTGAGTCTATTCCAAGTGAATAAACGGTCTTGCCCTTGATATCTTCATCCTCGTAAGGTCTCAGTGTGCCGTCCTTTATCTCACCTATTCCTGAGCTGGATGCCACGTAAACAGTGCCGTCACTGCCCTCATTGAAGTCACGGATGCACAGGAAAGAGTTGTCCTCAGGTCCTTCTATCTTCGTGAAATGTCCGCCTTCAAAGACAAAAACTCCTGCTTCATTGGTTCCGACCCAGAGCCTGCCGTTGCTATCCTCAAATATTGAGCGTATGGAAGATGATGTGAGCTCCCCTTCCTGACTGAAATTGCGGAAGTTGCTGCCGTCATATCTGACAAGGCCTCCGTAGCTTCCTATCCATATGTAGCCATCGGAACTCTGAAGTACAGTATTTGCCTCGCCTGTGGGCAGTCCGTTTCTGTCATTGTAAACGGTGGTTACATATTCTTTTTCTATATCTGCTGAATCTGTCAGGGCATCTACGTTCTCTGCAGCGGGAATCATGAAAGCAAGCAAAACCATCGCCGCACATACGAGATACGCTGTTATCCTTCTGAGTTTTATACTGTACATAAGTGTCACCTTTTCTCTAGTCTGCATAATGTCATGTCAAAAATCTTTCTCTATAATACTACAGCAGCAATGCTTTCGTCTACTAAATTCAGCCGTTTTCGTGATTTGATGGCGGTGTTATAGCACTTACCTGTTGCGGATATGAATATAGGCTTCTTGCCGTAACCGGAGTTACGCTTGGTGGAACGGTAAATTTCTACACCGTCGAAATCCATTATCTCTCCGTTTTGGTTGTACCATGTGATCTTTACAGCCTTCTTGCCGTTCTTCATGGTTACAATTTTAGAACGGGCCGTCAGCTGCTGGTCTGCCAGTGCTGCAAGGATTTCTTCCTTCGTAGGCTCTGCAGGTTCTTCCTGCTTCTTTTTCGTCTTTACGACAACTATGTCCCCAGTCTTCAATCCTGTTATCTCTGTTACCGTACCTTTGGAAACGCCATTCACAGTGACATCAACCAATTCATATCCGTCTGCTACGGTAATGGTTGCTTTTGATCCGTCAGTACTCATCGTGACCTTTGCTCCATCGTCAGTCTCAATCGTCGGAGACTGTATGATTGGAACAGATCCCCCGCTCCAAGGTAGACTGTTTACAAATTCGACTTCGAATGTACTGAAATGAGTAGTATTGACATTTGTATATTTTAAATTTCCATCTTCAATAATTCTTGAATAGCTTACCTCGGACTGACCGTTATCCAACTGATGTGTCACCTTCGCGAAGCTCTCGTTGACGTCTGACGGAACAGGGAGAGAAAAGCCTATATTACTGCCATTAAGATACTGGCTGTTGTCATCCTTAAGCGAAACAGGCCCACCCACCTGTGTATCTCCCTCGTCGAAAGCCGTAACTTCAGGATGCACCTCAAAAGTCATTTTT
>JALFXR010000213.1 GCA_022787405.1 Bacillota bacterium | reverse complement strand
CCGCCGTTACAGGCATTTGACACCCTGGACAACATAATATATATATATTCTTTGTCCTTGACCTTTGTGCCGGGGCTCAGTATGGCCTTTGTGGTGGGCAGCAGCGACCTCATAAGAAGTCTGAGCTATCTGGTATCTGTGAGACTGGTAGCTTCCGACTGGATGAGCCAGAAGCTGATGGCCAGATATCTCAACGACGGGACATATTACGGAGTACTGGACGATTTCAGACAGAATTACGGCAGGAAACAGGATATAATCTGCAGGAAGCTGGACGAAATGATAGCGTCCGGAATAGACATAGAATATAATCGCCCTCGAGGTGGAGTATACATATGGTGCAGACTGCCTGAAGGCATAGACTGTAAGGACTTTTTTCGCAAAGCCTACAATCGTGGCGTGGCACTGCTTCCGGGATACGTTTTTTATCCTTTCAAAAATGGAGGCAGAGACCACGTGAGGATTAATTATTCTTTCGAGACAGAAGGGAGACTGGAAAAAGGTCTGGAGATTTTCAGACGGACTCTGGAAGAAGAGCTGGCACATAAAAAATAGAATAGACTGGTACTTCACTTTTCTGCGTCATATAGTAAAATTTTATTAAGATAAATTAAAACTTAAATGCGAATGTATTACAAAAAGAAAAGGAGAAAAAACAATGGCAGTAAACTTAAAAGGAAGAAATTTCTTAACACTCATGGATTTCACACCTGAAGAAATCAGATACATGCTCGACCTGGCTCATGACTTAAAGGCCAAGAAGAGAGCAGGAATCCATAACGAAGTATTAAAGGGAAAGAACATCGTTCTGTTATTCGAAAAGACTTCAACAAGAACAAGATGTGCTTTCGAAGTTGCAGCTCTTGATGAAGGCGCACACGTAACTTTCCTTGACTCCAAGTCATCACAGATGGGTAAGAAGGAAACTATCGCTGATACAGCCAAGGTTCTCGGCAGATTCTACGACGGTATCGAATACAGAGGATACAAGCAGTCTGTAGTAGAAGAACTGGCAGCTAACGCAGGTGTACCTGTATGGAACGGTTTAACAGACGTTGACCACCCTACTCAGATTCTTGCAGACATGCTTACAATCGAAGAACACATTGCAAAGCCTTTAAACAAGGTTAAGGTTGTATTCTGCGGAGACGTAAGAAACAACATGGCATATGCATGGATGTACGGCTGCGCTAAGATGGGTATGCACTTCGTAGCTTACGGACCGAAGGAACTTGCTGATCAGATCGACAGCAGCGTTCTTGAAAGAGCTAGAAAAGTTGCAGAATATACAGGAGCAACTATCGAAGTAAGCTCAGACGAAGCATGCTTAAAGGGAGCAGACGTTCTCTACACTGATATCTGGGCATCCATGGGTGAAGAAGACCAGATACCTGAAAGAGTAAGACTGTTAACACCATACAAGGTAACAAAGGAAATGCTTGATAAGACAGAAAACGACGATGTTATCTTCTTACACTGCTTACCTTCATTCCACGATTTCGACACAACAATGGCAGCTGAACAGAAAGAATTAGGCTACGACATCCGTGAAGTAACCGACGAAGTATTCTTATCAAGACACTCAAAGGTATTCGATGAGGCTGAAAACAGAATGCATACCATTAAGGCTGTTATGGTTGCAACAATGGGCTAATCGGTACGGAAACAAAAACGTAAATGACGGGCGGCAGATTCGAGTCTCTGCTGCCCTATAAAAAGGAAGGGAGGATAAAAACATGTATCCTGGAATCCACAATTTTTCTGAAATAGGAAAGTTGAACAAAGTACTTCTTCACAGACCGGGCAGAGAGCTGGAAAAGCTCACACCGAACAACTTTGAAAGACTTTTGTTTGACGATATTCCTTTCTTGAAAGTTGCACAAGAAGAGCACGACAGATTCGCTGAGGTTCTTAAGGAAAACGGCGTTGAGGTCGTATATTATCAGCATGAAACAGCTAAAGCACTTAAAGATGAAAAGATTAAATATAATTTCGTAAGAGAGTTCGTTGAGCTTTCCGAAATCCACTCAGAGGGAAGAAAGGAAGCCATCGTGGAATATCTCCTGTCAAAGGATCCTGAAGATCTGGTTGAGACCTGCATCGCAGGTATTTTCACCGATGAACTCAAGCACATTGTGACCAATTCACTCTGTGACCTTGCTGAGGATGAAGAGCATTTTGCCAGTGATCCTATGCCTAACCTGTATTTCACCAGAGACCCGGGTGCATGCGTAGGAAACGGCATCAACATTCACCACATGAGTACACCTGCAAGAAGAAGAGAAGCACTGCTCTTAAAATACATGGTTAAGTACAACAGAGACTTTGCTGTGGAAAACACTCCGATGTGGTATGACGTTTATGACAACTACTCAATTGAGGGCGGAGACGTACTCGTTCTTTCCAAGGATATGGTTGCCATCGGATATTCACAGAGAACAACTATCGCAGGTATTGAAAGCTTTGCAGAAAAGCTTCTCAAGAACTCCGAGTTCAAGAAGGTTCTCGTATTCGATATTCCTAAGTGCAGAGCATTCATGCATCTTGATACCGTATTCACGATGGTGGATTACGACAAGTTTACAATTCATCCGGAAATTGAAGGTCCTCTCGGCGTTTATGAGATTACTCTCGGAGCAGACGGAAGACTTAAATACAATGCAATCAAGGACGAACTTGCCAAGGTTCTGGCTCTCGAGCTGAAGCTTCCGGCAGTTGACCTTATCAGATGCGGCGGCGGAGACCTCATCGCTGCACAGAGAGAACAGTGGAACGACGGATCCAACACTCTCTGCATCGCACCGGGAACAGTTGTGACTTACGAAAGAAACTATGTAACAAACGATTTGCTGGATAAGAAGGGCATCAAGGTTCTTGCAATTCCTTCAGCCGAATTATCAAGAGGCAGAGGCGGCCCAAGATGTATGTCCTGTCCTGTAAACAGAGACGATTTAGATTAAAGGAGAAAAACAAATGGCAAAAAAAATTGTTGTCGCATTAGGCGGAAACGCTCTGCAGTCAGGCAAGAGCGAAGCTACCGCAGAAGCTCAGCTTGCAGTTGTTAAGGAAACCTGCGAAAGAATTGCAGACATTTCCGAAAGAGGATATGAACTTGCAGTTGTACACGGTAACGGACCTCAGGTAGGAAGAATCCTTCTGGCATCAGAAACAGCCAAGGATGTAACACCGGCAATGCCTTTCGACGTATGCGGAGCAATGTCCCAGGGATATATCGGATACCACCTGCAGCAGGCATTAAAGTATGCTCTCAATAAGAGAAACAGAAACATTCCTGTAGTAACAGTGGCAACACAGATGGTTGTAGAGAAGGCAGACCCTGCTTTCCAGAACCCAACAAAGCCTATCGGACCTTTCTATACAGAAGAAGAAGCAAAGGCACTTCAGGAGAGCAAAGGCTACACCATGAAGGAAGATGCCGGCAGAGGCTGGAGAAGAGTAGTACCTTCACCGCTTCCTAGAAGGATCGTTGAAATCGACGCAGTGAAGAAGCTGTGGGATTCCACAATCGTAATCACCTGCGGAGGCGGCGGAATTCCTGTACTGGAAAATCCGGACGGAAGCCTTGAAGGAACTGCAGCAGTAATCGATAAGGACTTCGCAGCAGAGCTTCTTGCAGAACAGGTTGAGGCAGACGTACTCATGATTCTGACAGAGGTAGAAAAGGTTGCTATCAACTTCAACAAGCCTAATCAGGAAAACCTTTCAGAACTGAATCTTGCAGATGCAGCCAGGTACTGCGAGGAAGGCCAGTTTGCGCCGGGAAGCATGCTTCCTAAGGTACAGGCAGCTATGAAGTTTGTAAGAGCTTATCCGGGCAAGAGGGCTATTATCACATCGCTTGATAAGGCCATCGACGCTCTTGAAGGCAAGACAGGCACAGTAATCACATTTGCATAACAATATACAACTTACGAAAAATACCGCAGGGCGCAGGCCTTGCGGTATTTTTCGTGTAGCTAATTTATTCAAGAGATTTTTTCAAAACTATGATACATGATTTCATGGTCTCGAAGGCATTTACAACAGCCTCCTTATCTTCGTAAAATCCGCTGCTTTCCTCTGGAGGAAGACTTTGCAATGTGGTCAGCAAGGAGAAAAGAATGCCGTAAACCTTTCCGGCTTTGCCGGAAACAATCTGCGGACGCGCAAAGACTCCGTCCTTTGCAAGCTGTGAAGACAGCTGCGAAAGATGCATCATGGTCATTGAAGCGCAGCTGAGGAATTCAATGGCAAAATCCCTGTCGCCGGCGCCGTCCCTATCACACAAACATACTTTACTGAAACCCAGTTCGGTTTTTAAAAAATCAGGATCTATGGAAAAAGCTTCTTCGGAACTACCCGTTGTTTTGCTGAAAGGAATGCAGTCCGTTCCGGCCAGGCAGTTCTCAAGTCTTGTAATGTCACGCTTGAGCATGCAGCTGTACATGGATGTATCGGATTTTGCCGATGCTTTTTTTTCGAGGCACTGTAGCTGCTGAAGAAGGTCATTAATGGCATCTTTTAGATAAAATCTGAAAACCAGTGCAGTGTACTGAGCTTCGTTCCTGTAAAGGTCTATTTTACTGCTGAGAGCACCTATTCTTACTGACAGAATATTGAGTATGGCTTTATGAATACTCTCATCCTCCGCAGAAAAATTAATTCTGCCGGCTTCCATATCCCACAGGAGTTCCTGCATGTGAACCAGTATAGCATCGCAGTCGTCCTGAGAGATAACGCCGCTTTTTGCAAGCATTTTAACATGGGCCATGCTTACCAGAATGTCATGCTTCCAAAAATGTTTATCGCAATGGATGCTGGTTTCAAAGGCTTTTGTGAGGAAAGCCTCATCCTCGGTAAAAGTACCGTTCCAAGTTTTCATTTTTAATATCCTCCAAACCTTTTGAGATTAATTATGTGAATAAATATTAAACAATATGAATAAATTCATAAACGATGTGCTAATTATACAACTCCCACACAAAAAAATCAATAGTTTTTAGAGAAAAAACACAATTTTTATTCATTTTTATAAAAAAATATTCGTGGGAAGATGGATACTATTGACGGCTGTATGCCCATTTGCCCACCAGAACCTGTATTATTCCCGCAGCGGGGACCGCCAGAAGCATGCCTGCTATACCAAAAAAGTACCCTGCAATACTGACTGCAAGAAGCACGAAGAGGGGATGAAGACCTGTGGTTGCACCGACTATTTTTGGATAGATGTAGTTGGAGTCAAGCTGCTGCACGAGAAACAGTCCCATGATGACCATAAATCCCAAAGCGGGGCCACGGTCGAAGAAGGCAACCAGAAAGGCGGGTATCATACCGAAGAAGGGACCGAAATACGGAACTATGTTGAGAATACCACCTATTATGCCGATTATTACGGCAAATTTTACATTGAAGAGAGTCAGCACCAGGGAGGAAAGAAATGCCACTATAAGGCTGTCCACTAGAGCACCTTTGATAAAGGTGGCTATTACGGAATTAATCTGGCTTATAGTTTCACTTATAATGCCATGATGCTTTTGCCTGAGTGTAAGCACAAGAAACTTTTCCCAGAGGCCAATGAAATATTCCTTGTCTTTAAGCAGATAGACGGCCACTGCCGCACCGATAAAAAAACTGATCAGCCCTCCGGTAACTGAAGAAACGGTATCAATTACTGCGGGCAGCGAAAATTTTGAAAGAAGGTTGCCCAGAAGTCTGTTTATAGCTGCGCCTGCATCATCGCCATCGCCGGCAAGGAATGAAAGATGTTCTGCCGTAAAGTTGCTTATAGCCGAAATGGCATCCTCAAAATAGGCAGAAACCAGATCTGCAGTGGACTCAAGACCTCCCGACGGAAGAGCCCCCAGGATGAGAACCACAAATCCGTATAGAAGACCGGAAAGACCTGCTGCAGTGAGACAGTAAGTAATGAAAATGGACAGTACTCTGCTCTTCAGCCTTTCCTCAAACCAACTTACTGCAGGATTGAGAAGATAGGCGATGATAAGACCGATAATAAGGGGCGAAAACGCTTTTGCCGCCGTTCCCAAAATTCCCGTCAGGGCTGAGACTGTTTCAAATAAAAAATTATCCATAGCTGTCATTTCTCCTTAAAATAGTATTATATGAACACCGTAAAATTATGTGGAATGAGACAAAAATGAATCCTGAAAATATGCATTAAAAAGCAGAGATACCGCAAAGCTTGAAATCTCCGTATTTGTTGAAAACAGAGGGATTTGGCGATTTTAATGTATTGAAAAAAGTGCATGAAAAAAAGAAAAAAATGTTTGACTATACTGTATACACGGTATATTATTGATATGTAAAACTAATGTAGATATTTCGACAGAATTCCCGAGGGAATAATTTTTTCGGCCGGAATTGTATACATTATACATATATTTATAAAACACTATTGTTATATTACTAGGAGGAACACAAATAATGCGTAAAGAGTGGGAAGGCTTTGTTCCTGGTTCATGGACAGAGCAGATTGACGTGGAAGAATTCATCAGACT
>JALFXR010000064.1 GCA_022787405.1 Bacillota bacterium | reverse complement strand
TAATTCAGGCCAGCCTTTCTACCACTCGATATTTTCTACCGGCGTCTTGTTCTGATTGATTTCAACTGAAGAAACAGTGCCGTTTTTTACGTGGATGATTCTGTCTGCCATAGGAGTTATGGCCTGATTGTGGGTGATTATTATTACTGTCATGCCCGTGTCATGAGCTGTATCCTGAAGAAGTTTGAGAATGGCTTTACCTGTGTTATAGTCCAGCGCTCCGGTAGGCTCATCGCAGAGAAGAAGCTTAGGATTCTTGGCCAGGGCTCTTGCGATAGCAACACGCTGCTGTTCGCCTCCGGAAAGCTGAGCCGGAAAGTTGTCAAGTCTGTCGGCAAGGCCCACCTTGGTGAGTGCTTCTGCTGAATCCATAGGGTTCTTACATATCTGTGTCGCCAGAGAAACGTTTTCAAGAGCAGTAAGGTTCTGTACCAGATTGTAGAACTGAAATACGAATCCTATTTCGTGGCGCCTGTATGTAGTCAGCTGTCTGGAGGAATATCCGGAAATTTCACTTCCGTCCAGATAGACATGACCCTCTGTCAGGGAATCCATACCGCCCAGAATATTGAGCAAGGTAGTTTTACCTGCGCCGGAGGGTCCGACGATTACGCAGATTTCTCCTTTTTCTATCTCAAAGGAAGCATCCCGCAAAGCTTCTATGGAAACTTCCCCCATCTGATACACCTTTTTTACATGGTCAAATTTAACAAAAGCGCTCATTTTTTCCTCCGTAAATATATATTTAAAAACGTGTCTGTTACATGATTTTGCAAATATATATTATATCATCTTCGGGTAGGCTTTAAAAGGATAAATCTGTGTCTCCATGCTGAAAAAATTGTGAAGAAACAGGCAGTCAGCATAATCATGAGGAATACTGAAGCTGTCTGCGGAGAAATGATGGCATAGGACGAACCGGCAGGAACGTCTGCAGATAGTCTGCGTACCGCACATGCTGCTGCAAGACCTGCGGGAAGAGCTGACCAGACTTTTGGCAGGCAGCTGTTATAGCCTTGTGGACCGTAGGTGTAGAACACCGCGATGGGAATAGTAACCACCATGGCAGAAAAGCACATGCCGCAGGCAAGGCTGCTTATATATAGTGCAGGCCCGGCCTGTATGCCGTCAAAGTTAAATACGGAAATCTCCGCCAGAAAAATTATTAAAATGCAGCCTCCGTAAGCGCTTTTATACTCCGAAATCAGACCGGCGGCAAAAGGACCGGAGATCAGACCCAGGGCCAGGATGATGTCGCTTGAAATAGTGAGATTCCGTGCAGCATCGTTTTCAGGTCTGAATAATGTCAGTCCTGCAGCGAAGCCGGCAGCAAGCACGAAAAAAAAGAGCTTGATAGTCACCGCTCTTTTGCCGCAGACAAAACGCCTGTCTTTGCATTGAACAGGCGAATTCAGAAAGAGAGGGGGCCGCTGCAGAAAAATGATAGTCCCTGTCAGCATCATAACAAGACAGAGACAGACAACGGCATAAGTATACCTTTCCATGAAAAAACCTATGCATAACCCCGCGATAACGGAGATGCCGTAAACTGCACCTGCAAGAAGGGTTTTGCTGGCCCTAAACCAGCCGGTAAGAAGATTTGCCGGGACTATGGCGGCAAGACCGCCTGCGTATAGACCTATGAAGCACATTCCTACCGCTGACGCCGGAGTGTTTCCGGAATCAGAGTGAAGGAGCAGTGCGCCTATACATGAAGCTATAGAGGCAAGGCTTGTCCAAAGTCTGAAATTGAGCAGCTCATAGCATGCGGAACCGAGAAATACACCCAATGCCAGCGCACACATAAATACCATGGAAAGGGTAAAATTATAATCTATATATAAAAATCCGACAAGCGGACTGATTACCAGAATGAGACCTGCTATGTTTCTGGTGCAGTAAAATAATCTTCTCACTTTTGCTCCCTCCGTTAACGCTCTAAAAATATTATTTTTTAGGGATGAAAATAATATACTGTGCATTTATTGCTAATTCAGACTTTAAATCTGAAGCAAAAACATGATATTTGACATGACGTAAAACTTTGTTGTATAATAAGATGACAGGGAACGGGTTTATTACATGGAGAAAAGGTAAGAAACATGAAAGATTTTTTAAAGGAAAGGCTTCTGATTGCTTTTGACGGAAGCTGGAATTCGAATGAAATCATTGCCGCTGTCGTTTGTGTGCTTCTGGCGGTATTGGTTGTACTTGGTTTGATTAAACTA
>JALFXR010000198.1 GCA_022787405.1 Bacillota bacterium | reverse complement strand
ACTGTCTTTAAAAGCAGTTCCCTCAACCCATTTGCCGCTGTCACCTTTCTCCGGGTTTCCTGCATAAGCTTCGGATAGTCCGATTCCGGGAAGTCCCGTGAATGCGATGAGAAAAGCCAGCGTCAAAGCTGATACTTTCTTAAGTAATTTGCTCATTTTTTCTTCTTCCTCCTCTGTTTTCTTGCAAATAAAAAGGGAGGCAATTTCTTGTCTCCCAAATAGCTATTATTTTTTTTATGATATATTAAGTGCGCTGCTAATCAGAATATTTCATACAACAAATCTCTCCTCCTTCATAAAAGACTTCCTGTCTCACACTCTTCGGCAAACTGGAATTTGTCGCTTCAACAGCAAACAAATGCACTCAGTTTGATGGAAGCTAATAGAATCGATTTCATAGATTGACATGAAACCCTCTATAATTAGCGAGTATAAATTCCATTGCCACAATCAATTATCCATCCTTGCAAAAGACACTCTTCAAGTGCATCGTTAAAGTCATTTTCATCTACTATGCCTTCATTTTCAAATTTATGTTTCAAATCTTTCAACAGGTATGTTTCTTCACCATCACAAAACAATTCATCTATTATATGTCCATACTTGGCAAGTAAAATATTTAAATTTCTTTGCTTTACAGCATTTACATTATTAAGAGAGAATTGTTTATAATCCTCTGGAAACATTGGGAACATTTTTGCAAACCATTTTACTTCATAATTTTCATCAACAAATGAACCCTTTAATATAAATTGATCACAAAATCCATTAAAAGAACCTAATTCATTAAACCAAGATTTTGATTCGCATATAGCACTAATTAATTTAGAAATTCTATAAAATGTTTCTTTTTGATATGTTTGTATAACTATCTCTCTAATCTTCGTAATATCAAAATCATACTTATAACAGAATTGTACTAAATATAAAGTCCAATCAATTCTATCGTAAACAGAATTTCCACCACCTCTTGTCTGGTTAATTTTGTAAACAAGATTCGATCCCCTTGGCCATACAATATGACCTCCAATTGTTCTGCAAACATTAAGTGTTTCTATAATGTCGTATTTACTTAATCCTCCTATTTCAAGTTCTCTTAAAGCCCAGTTAATCGAAGGTCCAATGTAATCGATCGAGAGAAGCCATTCCTTACCTTTTAGACTTTCGTTCACTTTTATAGTATAAAAAGGAGCTTGTAACTTTTTATCTCGAGGCTTGACAACATCATTGGCTTTTTCGTAATTTTCCCACTGTTTTTCCTAATCAAATCTTGGATCGTATTTATATTGATTTTCTTTGTTTTCGATTTCAAAGTTACTACCAAAGATAGAACCATGTTGAAAAAATACTTCGATAAAATCATCATATAATTTTTTGCAGCCATTATCAGGATCAGGTCTATTCTGTATATTGGAATTTGTTTATATTTATTTTTCTAGTCTAAATCAATAATAGTTCCCAAAGCAACCATTGATTCTTCCCCTTCACTATATTTAATATACGCTTTATTATCTATTATATCTAAGCCCATAATACTATAAAAATTTTCTGGCGTATCAAGTACTAAAACCTCTTTACCATCATATTTATAAAGTTGTGTTGAAGATTCGTACGCAACTTCGATTACAAGCCCACCATCATATTCGTAACCTGTAATATCTTCAAAAAAACCTAAATCCAAATCAAAAGCCTTTATACTCTTCTTTCCATCATATAGATAAAAAGTTTTTAAATTTTCGTCATAGGCTCCATAATTATATTTGTTCTTATAATAGCAAAACTTATTATTAATAATACCAACTATATCATAACCGTAGTTTTTATCTACAACTATCTTCCTACCATCTTTAACATATAATAATTGATTGCCTTTCACAGAATCACTATAACTTTTAGTAGTTACCAGAAACATTCCATCTTTAACCGTCTTTTTATCTGATACCCATGTTATATTTTTAATATCAAATAATTTTTCTAAACCATCATCTGTTAATTTAGAATAAGTATAGTTTATTCTTTCTTTTTTCTTTTCTCCTGTTATTATATATAATTGCCCATTTATTACTTCAAAGTCTGAAAGATATGGACTTTTAGTTATTTTTTTTACTTTTAAGGTGTCTAGGTTATATTCATAAACATTACTAGCGGGTATTCCATATACCTTATTTTTATAAAGTACCGCTTTATTTAAATAATATCCGTCTTTAAATAATTTTGTTTTTTTTGTACCATTTATCGAATAGATAGTCCTACCATAATAAGTTATAATATTTCCGTTATATTTTCCTAATATTCTATGTGGTTTATCCACAAGCTTATTTGTTTTTTGAGTTTCAAAATTAAACGAATATAACACATTATTACTATCATAGTAAATATCATCATTTTCTCTCCACAAAGAACTAACCTTATCGGCAATCTTAATAACAGTACCATCCTTATCATAAAGAATTTTATCACCTTTAAAATATAGTACTCCATCATCAATTTTTTCTGCTACATTTACCTTATGAAACCCAGTAGTTGTTCTATCAACACTTTTAAACTTAGTTTCCTTAGAACACCCCGTCATCAAAAATAACGATAACATTAAAATCCAAAAAATTATTTTCTTCATTATAATCTACCTTCAAATTCAAGTTTGTCTAATTGTTCCTACAATCATTATAATTGCTTATCTTACAGGTTTCAAGTGTTATTCGCGGCGGAAGCGGGCGTTTTATTCTTCCTCTATGTCCTCTTGTTCTTCTTCGAGTTTATAGTAATCGGTATTGTCATTGAATGTGTCTTTTAACTTAACACTTGCAAGAGTAAGGGCATCTGCATTTGCATCACCATAGGTATCTAAGGTCATTGCTCTGCTTGCGTGTCCCATCATAAGTGCCAAGCTTGCAATATCCATTCCCGCACGAATACCAACAGTTGCAAAGTTGTGTCTTAGTCCGTGCGGCACAATCTTTTTACCATAGGCATCTACTAAGCTATTTCTTTCTACAAACTCACTAAACAGGCGGTTATACTGCTGAGGTCGCATAAACTCCTCTTTATCACCAATTACATACCAACTATCGAGCGGGTTAATCAATATCTTTCTTTGCTTCAATGCTTCTTCTAACTGTGGCAACATAGGGAATGTTCTATTAGAACTCTTGTTTTTAGGGTTCTTTGTGTAATCCCCATCTTTTCCACTACTTACACCAACAGCAGACCTAACTGTAATTGTATGCTTATAAAAGTCTATATCATTCCATCGTAACCCGCAAATTTCGCCACGCCTCAATCCTGCATAGAAAGCTAATAGTATTCCTACATACATAGGGTCTTGCGGCTCAAAATCCAAATAGACAGCGGTTAATACATTATCCATTTGGTCATTGTTCAAGTGCGTTACTTTTGCTTCTCCCTTTTTAGGCATCTTTACGCCTTTGAATGGGTCTTTTAATAGTTCTCCATTATTGTAGAAGTAATTATAAACTTTCTTCAATCGTGCATAAGTGGTATGTATTGTATTCTGCGATAAACCCGCTTGATACAATTTAGTAAGCCAACTACTTAATACTATCTTATCAACAGTTGCAAAAATATAGTCACCCAAGTAAGGCTTAATATACTTGCTATAGGAATACAAGCTATTGCTATAGGTGCTTCTTTCTATCTCTCCTGTAGATACTTGGTGTTGCAAATATTCCTTATAGACTTCATCAACTGTCTTTGCCTTTCCTGTATTTGGCATCAAGTCAGCTTGTGCATTAAGTTCATCAAACCATTCCCTTGCCATTCTCATAGCTTCTTTCTTACCTTTTGCTTCTGGTAACATCTTACTTGTTTCTTTCCACTTACCATACACATCTTTATACTTGGCTCTTGCTTGCCAAGGCTTGCCCTTTCGGTTGGCTAATTGTTGAACATTAAAAGTTGTATATTTCATAACTTAATCCTCCTTTGCTGAAACTGTTCCGCAAATCATACACCAAAGATACCGCAAATGTTCCGCAAAGTCAAGATTGTTCCGTAAAATGAGAAACCCGAAAACCCTTGATTTGCAAGGGTTTTCTGGTTCTTAATTCTCTCAAATAGGTGCGGGATTTATTCCCACTCGATCGTGCCCACAGGCTTTGGTGTCAGGTCAAACAGCACTCTGTTCACGCCCTCAACCTCGTGGGTGATTCTGTCAGTGATGTGCTGAAGCAGTGCAAACGGCACATCCTCAACAGTTGCAGTCATAGCATCCACAGTGTTCACCGCACGGATGATAACAGGATATGCGAAGGTGCGGGCTCCGTCCTTTACGCCTACCGACTTGAAATCAGGCACAGCGGTAAAATACTGCCAAACCTTGCCCTCAAGACCGTTCTTTGCGAACTCCTCACGAAGGATAGCATCGGACTCACGAACTGCTTCCAGTCTGTCACGGGTGATTGCACCCAGGCAGCGAACTCCAAGTCCGGGGCCAGGGAACGGCTGACGATAAACCATGCTGTCAGGAAGACCGAGAGCATTTCCGACTACACGAACCTCGTCCTTAAAGAGCAGCTTAACCGGCTCAACCAGCTCAAACTGCAGATCCTCAGGAAGGCCGCCTACATTGTGATGAGCCTTTACGCCGTCGCTTTCCAGAATGTCAGGATAAATAGTACCCTGTGCCAGGAACTCGATACCTGAAAGCTTGCGGGCCTCCTCTTCGAAGACGCGGATGAACTCAGCGCCGATGATTTTACGCTTGGTTTCAGGATCTGCAACTCCTGCCAGCTTGTCCAGGAATCTGTCAACAGCATCAACATATATCAAATTTGCCTTCATCTGGTTGCGGAAAACCTCAACAACCTGCTCCGGCTCTCCCTTTCTCAGAAGGCCGTGGTTTACATGTACGCAAACAAGCTGCTCGCCGATGGCCTTGATCAGCAGTGCGGCAACTACCGACGAGTCTACACCGCCGGAAAGTGCCAGCAGCACCTTTTTATCTCCAACCTGCTTCTTTATTGCCTCCACCTGTTCTGCGATAAATGCTTCTGCCAGAGCCGGTGTCGTAATTCTTTCCATGGTTTCAGGGCGTTTATTGTTATCCATTCTGTTTCCTCCGTGGGGTTATTTTTAATTACCTTATATTATAACTTGAATTGCCCGAGTCTTCAATTGTTTTCTTCAAAATACCAGCTGAACCAGTATCATATAGCACGCAGTGCCGCCGATTATGCTGAGAAGGGTGTTCCTTTTCCAGACATGCAGGAGCACCACCATGGCGCAGGAAATAAGCTCCGGCAGACCGTATGGTGCGCTCACAAGAGACACGTTTTTAAGGCAGAAAACCACCAGCATAGCCATTATGGCATAGGGCAGCACCTTGCCCAGGTACTCTATGTATGCCGGGGTTTTGCGATCTCCTCCGAAAATCAGGAAAGGCAGAAAACGAAGTGCTGCTGTCACAATTCCGGCTACAGCCACGATAAGCATTGCATGTACATTGCTCATCCCAGGCCTCCTTTCCGGACTCGCCGGCCTCTGCAGCCTCAATCCGCTTTCTCATCAGTGTCAGAATCACCGTAATCAGAACCATGGTCGGAATCAGGAAATTATCCGCACCGAATATGATAAGACACAGTACAGAAGCACCCAGACCGGCAAGAGCCGGCCCATGTTTGCCTGTGGAAAGCCACTGTTCCACAAAAACCGTTAGAAAAAGTGCTGTCAATGCGAAATCAATGCCCTCCGTGTTAAATGGTATAATTGAACCCAGCAGTGAGCCGCAGACGCTTCCTGTCACCCAGTATATCTGATCCAGAAGCGACACAGTGAAGTAGTATCTGTGTCTTCGAGCCTGCTCAGTTTCCGCCTCCGTACCGGTTGAAGACGAGTTGTCGGCTTTTTTGATGTCTTCACTGCACACCAGTGAATATGTCTCGTCAGTAAGTGCATATACCATATAAGGTTTCTTTTTTTATCCCGAAACCGATGCCCAGAACCAGATACCCTGTCATCACGGGCACTGTATCCATAAAAGCTTTTTTTATTTCTTTCTTGTCCATCTTCCAGTCGTCTCTTATAAGTTAAAGTACCATTTCCAGTTTAAAGTTTTCTTACATTAGCAGGTTTCCTTGGCGCAGGTCTCTGATACTCTACGTCAGGATATCCTGTGACAAAAGCCACTGCCAGTTTCTCTCCCTCTTTGAGGCCGGCCAGTTCCTTGATTCTGCCGTCAAATTCCATGGCAGTGTTGAGAAAGCCTATGTAGCATACGCCAAGTCCCAGTGCATTGGCCTGAAGCTCCATTCTTGAAGCCGCGATACCCCCATCGATTTCCGCATAATGATTGCTTTCATCGCTTACTATCAGAATCACTGCAGGAGCATCAAAAAACATCCTGTCTCGCCGCCCTGCCGTATAATCATCGTACATTCTGGCCCAGCTTTTCCTGTATATTTCACGCTCGCCTAAATCTCGCGGCTTGTCATCAGCTGCACCTTTAAGGGTCTTTATGGCTGCCTCACGAACCTGATCCACATTTTCTTTGAGAATGATAAATCTGTTCTGCTGGCGGTTTCCTGCTGTCGGCGAGTACCTTCCTGCTTCAATTATCATCTCAAGCTTTTCCGGCTCGATTTCCTGCTTTTTATATTGTCTTATGCTCCTTCTGAACTTAAGAAAGTCCAGGAAATCCGCTGCCTCCGGCGCGCCGCCTCGCTTTGCTCCGGAGCCGTCTGTGTCCCACTGTGTATTTTCAATGGACCCTAGCGTGACAGCATCCTGCGGACACACAGCTATGCAGTGACCGCACTTGATGCATCCCGAAACATCAATCTCAGCTTTGCCATCTCTCATAAAAATCGTATTGCGCAGGCAGTCTCTCGCACACAACCCGCATCCTACGCACTTTTCCTTGTTTACCAGCATATTTGCCATGTTATTTCTACCTCACTTTGTTTATAATATGTTCCTAGTACCCCGTCAGCTGAATCATCAGCTCCAGTCTGTCCAGAACGGCTTTAGTCAGAAGGTCTGTCAGGGGTCTGCTGTTTTTTGTCCTGCAGAATTCTGCGAACATGCCGTTGTATTCGCTTTCCGAAATATCCAGATACGCCATAGGAAAGCCGCTGCGCAGCATATAATATTCCATCAGGGCGCGGGCTGTAACCTGATTTCCCTCTTTAAATGGATATATAGCGATAAAACGGTTATGCAGCTCAGCCGCCTTTTCAAAAGGGTTTTCAAGCTCTGCAGTGCGAGCAGCATAAGCCAGATAATCCCTCATTGCCGAAGGTATCTCCGACGGAAGTACTGGTGTGTATCCGTATTCAACCAGCTGCGGTGTGATTTTCCTGAATTCGTTGGAATCAGCTCCCGCCCGTGCAGCAATCAGCCTGACAATTTCTGCATTCACATCCAGTCCCCGCTGCGATAGATCGTAGAGTTCGTTTCTGAGGCCATCCAGCCTTTCAATAAAAACATGATCCATGATCCTGCCGCACATTACCGGCTCGCCACCTATAATTTTCTCAGCCTCATCACGGCTAAGCGGGCTTCCGTCCAGTCTGAGATTCATGTGAACCCAGTCCAGGCTTTCCAGGTGATTTATATATTCCTTCACCGCAGGAGGAAATGGACTGCGGTTGGAAAGCACCACCAGTTTTTTTCTGATTTCTCTTATCATAATCCGACCTCATCCCCGCCGGAATCAAAATCCGGCACTTTTTTAAAGTTTAACATACATTTCGCCACTTTTCTATGTTATACTGTATGAAAACGGGTAAAAATAAGAGCAAGGATTTAATTTTATGAAGATTTTAGCGGTAAGTGACACCCACGGCGACTGTTGCCGTGTAATAGATGTTTATCAGAAACTGTCAAAGGAATCTCCTGTGGATGTTATTGTTCACTGCGGTGATTATGCGGCTGATGCCAGAGAGCTTCAGGCACGGCTGGGAGTTCATGTGGCATGGGTCAAAGGCAACTGTGACGGCGGTTTCAGCGACACCGACTGGTCCATTCTGGAGACTGAAGCGGGGAACTTTCTCATAACCCACGGTCACATGGAGCAGGTGGATTATAGCAAACAGAACATCTATTATAAGGCTCTTGAAAACGGGTGCGTAGGAGCTTTCTACGGCCATACCCATAGAGCATCTTATACGGAGATGGATAATGTGGTGCTGATGAATCCCGGAAGTCTGACTAAGCCTCGTGACGGCAGCGGCGGCACTTTCGGCTTGATTGTTACAGGAGATGACTCCATCTGGGGCAAAATATACAGATACGAGGATTTCATGGCATCAGGCAGCTCCTCCGGCGGCAGCTCACAGGGCGGTACGGCTAAACAGAAGCCTAAGGTCCGCGGCGGGCACCTCAGAGATCTGCTTAATTACAGCGACAGATTCTAGAAAGGAAAACACATTATGGCAAACTCATTTCTTCTCACAGACAAGGAAGCTGTGATGCGGAATTTAAAAAAGATAGAAGAGGAAAACAGCAGCATACATTCTGACAGAGTCAATGGACTAATGGCAGCAGATTATGTGGATTGCGACATAGACGCCCGCACTGTCACCATAGAATTTCAGGTTAAGCCATGGGAACTGAACAGAGCCGGGGTACTCCACGGAGGTGTTATCTGCACCATGCTGGATCACGCTGCCGGTGCAGCTCTGATAGCGTTCACAGGCGGCTGGTGTCCAACGGTGGATATCGATGTCCGTTTCATCAGCTTCGGGAATCTCGGAGACGTTCTGATCGGAACAGGACGTATTGTAACTGCAGGAAGAAGAATCTTTCACATGGAATCTTCTCTTGTAGATAAAGCAACAAGCAAGCTTGTAGCCACCAGCACATCTACCTATCTTAATATGTTGGATAAATCCGGTAATCAAAAGGAGTAATGTGATGAAACACGAATCAAAGGAACTAATAACCAGGGCCGCGGGTTTTTTCAAGGTCGTCGGCGATGAGACCAGAATGAAAATCCTCTGCGCCATTTCTACGGACGAGCTCTGCGTAAATGACATCGCATCAGCCCTGGATATGACTAAATCCGCAGTCTCTCACCAGCTCCGCCTTCTTAAGGACGAAGATCTGGTAAAGAGCCGCCGTGACGGCAAAAACATTTTTTACTCTCTAGATGACCAGCACGTTATCGATATCATCGACATAGCCTTTACTCACATCGAGCACAAATCTCATGGCGAAGGCTGCTGCTGTGATGACTGCCGGAGCTGTGAAATCAGCCATACTTCAGGTTATAAAAAATAAAGCCGCCCGGCCGGGCGGCTTTCGTGATACATATATCTCTATTTTACTTTTAACGCTCTCATGGAATTGATAATTGCTATTATGGAAACTCCCACATCAGCGAAGACCGCAGCCCACATGCTGGCAAGCCCCACAGCGCTGAGCACCAGCACCAGCAGTTTAATGCCCAAAGCAAAAACGATATTCTGCTTTACTATGGCCAGGGTTTTTTTGCTTATCTTCATAAGATCAAGGAGCTTCGACGGCCTGTCATCCATGATTACTATGTCTGCTGCTTCGATAGCCGCATCGGAACCCAGTCCTCCCATGGCTACTCCCACATCAGCTCTGGCCAGCACAGGCGCATCGTTGATGCCGTCGCCTACAAACATGAGCTTGCCCTTTTCTGACTTCTCTTCAAGAAGCTCGCATACTCTGTTGACCTTATCTTCCGGCAGAAGCTGTGAATAAACTCTGTCCAGACCCAGCTTCTTACCCACCGACTCCGCCGCGGCCCTGCTGTCCCCTGTCAGCATCACAGTAATTATGCCGCGGCCCTTGAGCCCGCTGACCGCCTCTATCGCATCATCCTTAATCTGGTCAGCGATAAGAATATACCCTGCATAAACTCCGTCAACAGCTATATACACCACTGTTCCCGCCTCGTCAGGAGACTCGAAGGCAAGTCCCTCCTTATCCATAAGCTTGTGATTTCCGGCCAGAACCTTATGACCGTCTATTACGGCTGAAACCCCATGGCCTGCAAGTTCTGTCAGCTCTTTAATCTGTACATCCTCAGTCCTGAAGCCAAATGATTCCTCTGCAGCCTTTCTCAGTGAAAGGGAAATAGGATGGCTGGAATTGCTTTCGGCAGCCGCTGCCAGTCTGAGCAGCTCTTTCTTTCGCGTTTCTGCATCCTCACCGGCCTTGAAAGCATCTGCCGGCTGAACCTTTTCCACCTCAAAAACGCCCTTTGTCAAGGTTCCTGTTTTATCCATAACCACATACTCGGCATGAGCCGCAGCCTCCAGATAGTTGCTTCCCTTAACCAGCACGCCTATTTTAGAGGCTGCTCCCAGACCCCCGAAAAATCCCAGAGGCACTGAAATCACCAGCGCACAAGGACATGACACAACCAGGAAATTAAGCGCTCTGTATGCCCAGTCCGAAAAAGCCGCATCTTCGATTACAAGAGGCGGGATCACCGCCAGAATCACTGCGGCACCCACCACCGCCGGTGTATAAACCGCCGCAAATCTGGTTATGAAATTCTCTGTTTTTGCCTTCTGGCTGGTGGCGTTTTCCACAAGTTCCAGTATTCTGCTGACCGTGGACTGTCCGAATTCCTTCTCCGTCCTGACTTCAATAAGACCGCTCAGGTTGATGCAGCCGCTGAGTATTTCGTTGCCCTCGCTTACATCTCTCGGAAGGGATTCCCCTGTCAGAGCTGCCGTATCTACAGTTGAATGGCCGGAGACTACAATTCCGTCCAGCGGAACTTTTTCTCCCGGGCGTATTACGATTATATCTCCCACCTTAACCTGCTCAGGGGAGACCTTTTCCACACCCTTCTCCGTCTTCAGGTTGGCATAATCCGGCCTGATGTTCATAAGCTGGGCTATGGACTTTCTGGATTTGCCTACAGCGTAATCCTCGAAAAGCTCACCTACCTGGTAAAAAAGCATTACTGCCACTGCCTCAGGATAATCCCCTACGACAAATGCTCCCATGGAGGCTACTGCCATAAGAAAGTTTTCATCGAAAATTTTTCCGTTGAGGATGTTTCGCACCGCTTTAAATATTACCTTGTATCCCACGATAATGTATGGAATCAGGAAAGCTGCCGCCTCCAGTATCTGGCTTTCAAATGCCCGCATATAAGTTGCTGCCGCAGCAGCGGCAAACAAAACAGCTCCTGCTCCCAGCCTTATCAATCTCTTTCTCATCTCCGGCTCCTTTTTCACTAGATTTCCTTTAAAGTCACGTCAGGCTCCGTTTTCTTTACAACCTTCTTGATTTTTTTAAAGGTTTCATCAAACCCTTCTTCCTCAACATCCAGAATCATTTTGGTAGTGAGAAAATTAACCGAGGCGCTGTTTACTCCTTCAATCTTGGCCACGCCTCTTTCTATAGCAGCTGCGCAGTTTGCACAGCAAAGATCTTCTAATAAATATGTCTTTTTCATAGTCTGCCTCCTGTAGTAATTATATATGCCTCTATGCTGCCGGCGTCTTATATCGTGCCTGGCAAACAGTTGAATGTATATTCAACTGTTCTATACTTATATTATAGTTGAGTATGCACTCAACTGTCAAGGGGTTTTTCAGATTTTTTTGTCTCTTATGTTTCATCTGCTGATATAAGGTTGTATGGAATCCTGAAATACTTATAAAAAAACAACATTTCCCCTTACCGCAGGCGGAAACCTGCCGGCTAATAATGAAAATGTTGCTCTATTCTGAAAAAATAATTAGTTTCTACAACGAAGTTTGAAAACACGTTGTAAAAAAACGTATAACGAGCCGATTTGTACAACATCGTATAAAAACCGGAAGGCCGGAATCATACCTTATTCTTCAAACAAAGCCTCATATTCCTCTCTCAGCATTGACATGAGATGCACATCGTAGAGGATACCGTTTTTGCGGCAATTTTTGCGTAGCACACCTTCGTATTTGAATCCGAGAGACAAGTACAGTTCTGCTGCCGGATTGCCGGTGTAATGGTCAAGATAAAGTCTTTCAAGGCCCAGCGCATCAAAACAGTAACCCATCATGGCTTCCATGGCCTGCTTGCCGTAACCCTTGCCGCGAAGAGTTTTATCTCCTATATATATGCGCCAGATTTCACCTTTCCAGCCATCCTCTATGTCAGCCAGCACTATTCGTCCGATTTTACGTGTTCTCTCATATTGCAAAGCTTCGTCATCACCCTCTTCTGAGGCCTGATATCCCTCTTCCTTAAGCAGAATGGTAAACTGCTGTGCCTTAGGATCCTCTTCATCAGCAACAAACTTTCTTACCACATCTTCCATAGTCTGTCCGTCTCTTATGCTGAAAAACTCCGTTACTTCCGGCAGCTGCTCCCAGCGGCAAAAGTCTCCCAGGTCATCCCATTCCGAAGGCCTTATTATCAGATCGTTGGTCTCTAAAATCATTTCTTTTCTCCCTCTCCTGCATTGTATTTTTATTATATCACAAGTGCTTTTACAAAACAATCCTGTTGACAAACAGCCATAACTGCTGTATACTGTTATGGTACCAGTTGAATGAGCGCCATTAGCTCAATTGGATAGAGTCGCGCACTACGAATGCGAAGGTTGGGGGTTCGAGTCCCTCATGGCGCACCAAACAATATAGACACCCTTCATGGGTGTCTATATTGTTTTTTGAACTGTACATTCCCTAATTTCACGCAAAAACCGCCGGAAATAATTTAATCCGGCGGTTTTGAACTTTAGTATTCCTCTTTAATAAGCCCTTCCTTGAAAGCCTCAATCAGATCTTCCAGGTCGCGGACCTTTTCAACCAGAACCGCGCCCTGATCCGTATCCACGATAAGCAGACGCTCCGGCATAGTCTCCACAGTCTTCATCACCGGTGAATGGAATTCCTGTGTTCCATCCGGCTGCAGCGGGCTGTAAGGCTTGTGCTCCGCCAGTGCCATGAAGCGTGAGTTGAATATGAATGTATATCCTGCAATGCCGGTCTGCTTCTGATAGGCTTTGGAAATGCCTCCGTCTATGACATAGAGCAGACCGCCGCCCTTGATAGGCGACTCTCCGTCCTTTATCTTTACAGGCACATGGCCGTTGAGAATCTTTGCAGTATGCGGGTCAAGACCGAACTCCCTAAGAATTTTTTCGCAGGCAGCCCGCTCTTTGATGAGCCTGTAGTAAGGCCTTGTCGGCTCCTTGTGGGTTGACTTGTCGGCGATGAAAAGTCTCTCGAAGGTAGTCATCTTTTCCTTGCCGAAAAGCGGCGAGTCTCCTCCCAGCCACAGATACCACATGATGTCACCGGAACGGCCTGTCTCACCTGATTTGCGCGGTGCGAAGTATGCCTTGCGCACCTGATCATCCAGATAGTCCATAAGAGCCTTGCCGCGTAGTTTCACATCGTTAAGTTCAACCCACTCGAATTCCCCGTCCTCAGTCATAGGAATGCAGCCGTGGTACAGCAGATTGCCGTTGACTTTGGTGTACAATGCTCCGTGGCTGAAAAGGAATTTAATGTGGCGCTGCAGTTTTTCTGAATTGAGGAAAGATGCCTCAAGGGAGTTGAGCATTTCCTCCTCCTCTGGGCTGAGCTTATAAGGGTCAGCAGGGTCCAGCGTAGGGAAGTTGGTGTCACGCAGAGGCCATACTGTGCCCTCAACCTCTACGGTTCCAGCCTCCAGATCTATTTTGTCCAGAAGCAGTCTTTTTTCCAGCTTGTATTCCGGGTGAGCCTTGATTCTCTGGCCCTCCACCTTGAACTGGCAGATGGCTATGGCCTTATGCATCTTGGCAGCCAGGGTCTCATCCACCGGGTCGTATTTATTCTTGTCTAAAATGTGCGGCTTAAAGTATTCGCATGGGTCATCGCCGTAGACTTTTTCGGCAAAGGTGGCCAGCGGACGCAGGTTTATACCGTAACCCACTTCCAGCATGTCGAAATTGTTGTAGCTGATGTTCATTCTCAGCAGATTGGTGATACATGCCCAGTTTCCTGTAGCGGCTCCCATCCATACGATATCGTGATTTCCCCACTGGAAGTCCACATCGTGATAATCCATCAGGTAGTCCATGATTTCATCAGGGTGAGCACCTCTGTCAAATATGTCGCCTATAATGTGGAGCTTGTCAACTGCCAGACGGCTGATAGCCTCCGTCAGCTGGATTATGTACTCCTCGGCCACTCCGCACTCAACTACCGAATTGATAATCTGGCTGTAGTAATTGGCCCTGTTAGCATCGTCATCTGCATGGAGAAGCTCATCCATGCTGTAGTCCATGTACTTAGGCAGTCTGTTACGTACTCTGGAGCGAGTGTACTTGGTGGATACCGATTTGCATATCGTAATTAAGCGATAAATAGCTGTGGCACACCAGTCATCGAAGTTTTTCTCACTTTTCTTCCTGCGTGCGATTTCGGCCTCTGCATTGTAAATCAGCGCAGCCAGATCATCTCTGTCCTTCTCGCTGAGCACTGAACCGTAGTGCTCATCTATCTTGGCCTTTATAGTGCCCGACGCGCTCTTAAGCATATGAATAAAGGCCTCATGCTCTCCGTGCAGGTCGCTGAGGAAATACTCGGTTCCCTTGGGCAGAGCTAAAATGGCCTTAAGATTGATGATTTCCGCCGACGCAGCCATAATGTTTGGATAGTCCTTGGAAAGCCTGTTTAAATACTTTAAGTCTGACATTTTTCTTCTCCTTATATAATTGCTCTCGCACTTATATATTACAATGCCCTGCCTTTAAAATCAATAAATTTCTGTTCCCGAATAGTAGTGTTTAAGTATTTCCCTGTAGTCAGCACCTTCCCTGGCCATGCCGTCGGCACCGTACTGGCTCATTCCTACGCCGTGGCCCGATCCGTTGGATACAAAAACTATTTTCGTATTGGCATCGGCTGAACCTCGCCATCCTGTTCCTTCCTTGAAGCTTAATGTAAACAAAGCTGAACTGAGGCCGAGAGCAGAACGCACCTCCGTGCCCTTTAACGTCGCATCTCCCACCTTCATTTTATCAACACGACCTCCCGCCGTTCTGGAAAGTATCTTTATGTTCCCTGCCTTTATTGTTCCGAAGTCTTTCTCAGGAAAGGCCTTGCGGACCTTTGAGGCGAATTCCTTCACCGTCATAACCGTTTCCTCATCCCTGTGGGTAGCCTTTTCCTCATATGGACTTGACACGCTGATAAGATATGGCACAGCGCTTACAAACACGTCCTCCGAGTTTTCCGTCTGGCCGCCGCTTGATGAAAAGAAAAGAGGCTGCATCACCAGCTTTCCATCATAATAAAGGAGCTCTCCCTCTGTGGCCCTGCAGGCCTTCTTTACCTTCTTCCATCCCTCATTTTCCCATCCGTCAGGATGACAGTTTATAAGCTCCTCTTCTGTCTTATACACCTGGCAGTGGGTCGAATCGCATATAGGCGATTTAGTTTCTATCTTTGCCATTGCAAAAGTCCTGGCAGCCACGGATTGAGCTTTGAGAGCTTCTTCTTCAAAGTTTGCCGGCATCTCACTGGCCACCACCCGGGCCACATAATCCTCAAAATCCGCTTTCTCTCTTTTACCCGATTCGCAGCGCAGCACCTCGATGGTTTCCGGGGTTTCTACTTTATTGGCAAAGCTTACTCCCTTGAAGCCTTCTGTCCATGAAATGCCGCCCAGCCCCCCTTTTAAAGCCACAGCAGCAACAGGGACTCCCACTAAAAAAATTATAACTGTCAGCACCGCAGTCAGAATTATCCTAAGCTTCATGCCATTCCTTGCCCTTTCACAGAATTTCAGAATTAATTCTATGAAAAAAAGCAGCGGAATATCACCGCTGCTCTAAAATTCAACATTTAATCTATTCAATCATCAATCCTGCTGATTTTCGCACCCAGTCCGCAGAACTTATCGATAAACTTCTCATAGCCCCGTTCTATGTGAAAAACCTCGGATATTTCTGTAGTGCCCTCGGCCACCAATCCTGCAAGTACCAATGCAGCCCCTGCTCTCAGATCGGTAGCCATTACCTGGCATCCCCTGAGACGGGCATTGCCTCTTATGATAGCCTTGTTCCCTGCAGTCTCGATAGACGCACCCATTTTGTTAAGCTGAGCCACATGCATAAAGCGATTTTCAAACACAGTCTCAATAACCGTGCTGGAGCCTTCCACAGTAGTAAGATATGCCATAAATGGCGACTGGATGTCAGTTGGAAAGCCCGGATAAGGCAGTGTTTTTATATCCGTGGATGACTGTGGTCCCAGATCTGCTCTGACGATAAGATCATCATCGCCCACCTCGATACGTACTCCGCACTCACGAAGCTTGGCAATTATAGGTTTTACATGGTCAGGAACAGCGTTCTTAATATGAACTGCACCCTTGGTTATAGCTGCAGCCAGCATGAAAGTTCCTGTTTCAATGCGGTCAGGTATTACAGTGTGTTTCGCGCCTCCCAGCTTGTCCACACCCTCAATCCTTATGGTGTCGGTTCCTGCACCTTTTATCTTTGCCCCCATCTTGTTGAGGAAGTTGGCCAGGTCAACGATTTCAGGTTCCTCCGCAGCATTTTCAAGGTATGTGGTACCCTCTGCCAGAACTGCTGCCATCATGATGTTTTCTGTGGCTCCCACGCTGGGGAAGTCAAGATAGATGGTATCTCCGATGAGTCCCTGACTGCCTGTGGCAGCTTCAATGTAATCATCCTTATATGTGATTACAGCACCCAGTGCTTCCAGCCCCTTAAGATGCAAATCTATGGGTCTTGCGCCTATGGCGCATCCGCCCGGATGAGGTATGCGGGCGACACCCTTTCGGGCAAGCAGCGGTCCCATTACCAGTATCGAGGCCCTCATCTTGTTTACCAGTTCAAACTTGGCCTCTGTGGATATGATGTCCTTCGTGGTAATAGAAAGTACGTTGTCTTCCAGTTCCACAACTTCTGATCCCAAAGACATCAGAATTTCCTTCATAAAAGTTACATCCCGCAGCATAGGCACGTCTCTGATTATGCACTCGTCTTCTGCCAGAAGCGCGGCAGCCATCAGCGGAAGCACCGCATTCTTGGCACCACTAATAACGACCTCCCCTTTCAGAGGGCCGCTTTGCTCAACGATATACTTTGCCAAATCAAGCCTCCGTCAGCCTATAATTTTTTCAATTCGTCGAGGCAGTTTCTGCAGACATTCTTTCCGTGAATGTTCTCAACGTCTTTTGCATTGCCACAGAAGATACATGCAGGTTCGTATTTTTTAAGCATGATGAAATCTCCATCAACAAATACTTCAAGAGAGTCATCAGTCTTGATATTTAAAGTTCTTCTGAGTTCTACCGGAATAACTACTCTTCCTAATGGATCTACCGGTCTTACGATTCCTGTTGCTTTCATTTTTTTCCTCCTAATAAACTATACCATTTTACTTTGTAATAACTAAAGCAAGGGTTATTTCTCATCCTTCCCGGATTTCTTGTCTTTTTCCTCTGACTTTTTCAGCATTCCTGCTAAAGAAGAGGCGGCATTCACAAGGCTGCTCACAGCCTTCACCACATTTTGATTTCCCTTGACGGCTTCAACCACAGAGCCTACAGTATCGCCAACTCCGTCGATTATACCTTCAACTTTGGTAGCCTTGTCAGCAGCAATAGATGTGATAACCTGTGAATCCTTCAAAATCACATCTATCTCCTTCAGGGTACCTATAAGCTTTTTCATCAAAAGCGTCAGATAAATGAGAAAAACGATCCCGGCTGCCGCAAGCAGTGTCAGAACTACGCCTTCCCATGTAAGGGTTATGGTCATTTAATACCTCCTTTCATCAGAAGTTTTTATACCTCTTACCTGTTTATTATAAACCATAAATGGAAATAAATGCAACATCTTTTTTTGAATTTAAGCATAAAATTTTATAAACTCACAAAAAGAGAGGATTATGCCATGATGAACTATATCTGGGCCTGTATTCTGCTCGTTTCTCTTGCTTATTCCGCCTTAACAGGCAGGCTGGGAGCCTTCGCTCAGGCAATGATGAACAGTTCTTCCGATGCAGTTACGTTTATAATCAGTCTGGCCGGTGTCATGGCAATGTGGAGCGGTCTGATGGAAATTGCAGAGAAAACAGGTCTGATAAAAAAAATCTCCAAGGTTCTGATTCCGCTTACTGCTCTTTTGTTTCCCGGACAGCGAGACCCGGAGACGATTTCCTGTATCATAATGAGCTTCATGTCCAACATCTTCGGTACAGGCAACAGTTCCACCGTCTTCGCCCTTCGAACCATGGAAAAGCTGGATGCGCAGAATCATTTCGGAGACACAGCCAGCAATGATATGTGCACTTTTGCTGTAGTAAACATGGCCTTCGCCCCTGTAGTGCCAGTAGTGACTATCCAGCTGCGTGAAGAACTGGGTTCCTCTGATCCCTACTCCATCGTGCTTCCCTGCCTCATAGCCTCTGCAGCCACGGTTATCGTCTCTGTAGCCGCCTGCAAGATAATGGAAAGGAGATTTTAATATGAACAATTTTTTCTCCGCCATATCTGCCGGCTTTATGCCTGTTATGGCTGCTGTCATTATTGGATACGGTTTTTTTAAAAAAGCACCCGTTTACGATCTTTTCATTGAAGGGGCAAAGGACGGGCTGAAAACTGCCGTCGAGATTCTCCCCTTTATGATAGGCATCTACATAGCCGTCAACGGTCTGACTGTCTCAGGATTTTTAGACTTTATATATATTGTTTTTGAGCCTGCCTTCAGGCTTGCCCGTATACCTGTTGAAATTCTTCCTCTGATTTTTCTCCGGGCAATATCAGGCAGCGGCTCTTTTATAATCCTGCAGAATATTCTGGAAATCGCAGGTCCCGATTCTTTTGCCGGCCGAGCAGCCTGCTCCATGTCGGGAGGCTGTGAAACGGTCATCTATGTGCTGGCCCTGTATTTTGGTGTGACCCACGTAAAAAAAATGAGACACGCCCTGGCAGGCGGCCTCATAGGATATTTTACAGGAATAGCCGTTTCCCTTGTCATCTGTAGCATTCTCTGAGTTTTTCAGTGTAACTTCCGTCACTCTCGTATACAAAAAGAGGTTCCAGTATTGTAAGCTGCCTGCCTCCTCCCTTGACCATGTGGACAAGCAGAATATTGGCGGCGGCATCGCGGTCTGGGCTTACGAAGCAAAGCTCTTTAGGTTCCAGCCCGACCTCTCTTGCCATACAGCATATATCCACCAGTCTGGATGGCCTGTGAACCATGAAAAAATCTCCCCGGTTTTTAAGAAGTGAAGCTCCGCATCGTATAAAATCCTCCAATCCTGCTGTGGTTTCATGGCGGGCTATGGCCTTAGCTGTATTAGCGCTTTTAATCCCTCCTAAGCCCTGAGTATATGGCGGATTGGATGTGACCACATCAACCTTTCCTTTCAGCTCTGCACCCCAGGATTGTCCAAAATCCTTCACATCACCTTTAATGAACTTCATCCGTCCCTCCAGGCCGTTAAGTTCTGCATTCCTTACTGCTCTTTCCCAGGAGCCTTCCTGTACCTCGACTCCAATTATCTGCTGCCAGCCTGTTTTGTGGCTCAGGATAAGTGGAATAATGCCCGTACCTGTCCCCAGATCCACCGCAGTTACATGAGCAGCCTGTCTGGCACGAGAAGGCAATGACACTCCGGCACATCTTGCCGCAAAATCAGCAAGTATTACCGCATCCACTCCATAACAGAATTCTTCCGGTTTCTGTATCAGTTTCAGACCACCGAAACCGGTATCATCCACTCTCTCTCCATCAAAAATCAGTTTTTCTGCTGCCATTTCTAGTCCTTGATAAGTTCCTCTATTTCCTTCATTGTATCAGCATCAACACCTTCAAAGAGATTCTTGCTGCTGTTTTCTCTGCGTTTTTCGATTCGCCTGATTTCTTCTTTCTTGTATGTGTACAGGTCCGGAGTAAGCTTTTCCTCCTGCTCCTCAGCAGCAGGTTCCTCATTCTTATCACCTTTTTTGCCCTTGGCAGGCGGCTTGTCGTCAACGAAAAGTCTCACCCTTATCTTGTTTTCCAGAATGTTTGTATCAACAACCTTGGCCAGGCCGTCAGGGGTCTTTATCTTCTCACCCGGCTCAGGCATTCCTCTTCTGAGTTCCATATAAATATCATTTTCATACTTGAGACAGCACATGAGCCTGCCGCATATGCCCGAAATCTTGGCCGGATTCAGAGAAAGATTCTGTACCTTTGCCATCTTGATGGATACAGGTTCGAAGTCGGCAAGCCAGCTGTGGCAGCAGAGACTCCTGCCGCAGCTTCCGATTCCGCCCATCATCTTCGCTTCATCCCTCACACCAATCTGGCGCAGCTCAATTCTCATCTTGAAAACTCCCGCCAGATCCTTTACCAGTTCTCTGAAGTCCACTCTGCCGTCAGCAGTAAAATAGAAAATTATCTTGCTATTGTCAAAGGTGTACTCCACATCTATAAGTTTCATCACAAGGCCGTGCTTATCCACCTTTTCCTGGCAGAGCTGCATGGCTCTTTCTTTCTTTTTCACATTCTCTATATGCTGGCGATGATCTTCCTCATTAGCGATTCTGATAATCTTCTTAAGAGGACTTACGATGTCCTCCTCCGGCACCTCGCATTCCTCCATGGTCACGGTGCCGAACTCCAGACC
>JALFXR010000150.1 GCA_022787405.1 Bacillota bacterium | reverse complement strand
TTTTTCTATTTTATTTCCTTTATGTTGACAAAACTGAACCGAAAATGGTACAATAAAAGAAGCGTTGACCCGTAAATGGAACAAAACGGGCTAAAAGGGAGGAAAAATGAAGAATTTTGGATTGGAAAGGGTGGTTGAACCTGCAGACAGCCTTCCTGTAACGGCATGGAAGCTTGACAACAGCCCTGAACTCAGAAGAGGAGAAATCAGAATACGTCTCAGCAGCATAGTGTTCGAACGTGAAAACTTCTTTCAGCTATGCAGTATCTGTGAAAACGACGATGATAAGATAAGGGAAAGAATAATCAAAATCGTAAATGAGAGAGGCAAGCTGCACAATCCTTATACGGAAAGCAGCGCCTTGTTTGTGGGTACTGTTGAAGAAATATCCCCTGGATTCGATCTGGGAGAAATTAAGGTGGGAGATGACGTAATAAGTATGACACCTATGGCAGGCCTGCCCGCTTTTATAGAGGAAATCGGAGAGATAGATATATATTACGGCAGAATTCAATGCACAGGCTATGTAATATGTTTTGAGACCGTGCAGCTGATGAAGGTTGAGGACCCTTACTCCAGAAGCACCATACATCTGATGCGAGCCCTGGAGGAGGAAGGAAGCATTTATGGAATCTCCCATGAACTGATGCAGCGTGATGTCAGGAAGGCGGCTGTCATAGGCAGCAATATTGCCGAAGCAATATATTATTCACAGATGGTCAAGAACAGCAGTCCGAAACAAAAGGCATCTGTTAAATTTGTAATAGATGGTGCGTATTTTATCGGCATAACAGAAGAAGATCTGAGAGTCATTTTCGGTTCACTGGTTGACGGAATATTTTTTGTTGATTTAAGCAAGCCTATGGAGGCCGTGGAAAAGATCATGTCATCAGAAGAAGGAGAGGCTTTTGATGCTGTAATTAATCTCGAGAATATAAAGGGCTGCGAAAGTGTGGCTTCGCTCATATCAAAGGATAACGGCATAGTCTGCTACACCAGTATGAATAACAGATACTGCCACGGGCTTCTGTTAGTGGACTGTCTGGGAAAGGATATAACTCATTACGGACTGGATGGTTACAGCGCCAATGCATATAGCTTTGCTCTTGAAATTGTTAAGGAGACAGAACCGGCACTGCGCAGACTGGATGCCTTTTATGCCGGTAAGCGTAAGACACCACAGAAGATACGCACTGCTTTCAGAGAAAGAACCCAGGCCGCAGCCCGTCAGATTGACGGATTCATATATAAAAGCCCTGTCACGGCGGCAATGGTGGAGGAGGTGCTGAATGTGGCACAGTATGACTGCAATGTAATCATACAGGGAGAAACCGGCGTCGGCAAGGAAAAAGTTTTTAATCTGATACATCAGAACAGCTCACGCAGGGACAAACCTTGCGTCAAAATAAACTGCGCCACTATAACGGAAAATCTGGCTGAGTCGGAATTTTTCGGATACGAAAAGGGTTCTTTCACAGGAGCACAGGCGGGAGGCAAGGAAGGATACTTCGAAATTGCTAATAACGGCACTCTGTTTCTGGATGAGATAGGCTGTCTTTCCCTGGCCATGCAGTCCAAGCTGCTTCGTGTGCTTCAGGAAAGTACATATTACCGCGTAGGGGGTACGCAGCCAAGACATGTCAATGTAAGAGTGATATGTGCCAATAATATACCTCTTAAAAAACTTGTCGAGGAGGGACAGTTCCGTGAGGACCTGTATTACAGACTGAATATATGCCTGATTAACGTTCCGCCTCTCAGATTCAGAAAAGAGGATATTTCATGTCTGGCGGAGGCTTTCCTTAATAATTATGTCAGCAAATACGGAGTCGTAAAGGAGTTTTCACAGGATGCATATAAGCAGCTGGAGGAGTACCACTGGCCGGGCAATGTCCGTGAGCTGGAAAACACGGTACACAGGCTGTACATTGCTGAAAAGGAAAGAATAATAGATGGATATGCGGTGGATGCGCTCATAAACCAGAATGTCCTGGGAGAGGTTATACTTGATATTAAAAAGGAAATGAACGGCGAAGAGTCTATAGATTTTAACCAGATAATGGACGAGCAGGAAAAGAAGATAATCGCCTATGCCCTGAGGAAAAAGGGGACAACCAGAAAGGCGGCCGATTTCCTGGGAATACCGCAGACCACTCTGGCCCGAAAAAAACTTAAATATAATCTGTAAAAGCGAAAAAAGGATGCCGCAGGGGCATCCTTTTTCGATTCATTCTTTATTTATTCTTTATTTATTGTTGTGGTGTGTAGGTTGAGGACCTACTATGGGTATCGTGTGTTGATTTTGCTTATTTCATTGTCCAGGTCTGGATAGTGAAGTCTTCTCTGGACTTAGCTAAAGTTTCCATACCTGCAACGATTGTAGCATGTACTTCTTCTTTTGTGAATTCATAACCTTCACGTTCGGCATATCCGAACATTGCTGTTGCGATTGCATCTTCTGCAACTTCCTTAGTAACAGAATTAAGGTTTACTGTGGATATTGCTTCATTGAAAGCGTAGTCTAAAATCTGTTTCTTGTTAGTCATTTTTAATTACCTCCGTTTACATCTTTCGATTATTGTTTTGGTTGCTTGTTTTCTTTTGTGCCAACATATAATGCATAAGCCGTGCCAACTTTTGCTAAAACATAAAAAAACAACAAAAAAGCTGATTTTTTTTAAAAAAATCTGAAAAAAGGTCTGAAATAGGGCAAAAAACAAAATTGAAAACGAATTGCAGGCAGCCTGTAAAATAATTAGAAATACTATTTGACTCAAAAATGGTTCAATGCAATAAATTGCTTGACCCAAAAATGGAACAACAAGCGTAGAAAAATTGGCTTTATGCTCACTTTACGTCGTTTTTTTGCTCAAATTCGTTGGCATGATACTTGCTCGTTATAAAACAGTATCGATTTATCACACAAAAGGAGTAAAACAACATGGAAATTATTTTGAATCCAATAGTTATTGCGGTAGTACTTCTTATAGTGCTCTGCATGCTTAAAATTAACGTGCTGCTCTCACTTCTGATTTCAGCCATGGCCGCAGGTCTGCTGGCGGGAATGTCCATTGGTGACACCATGAGTGTTCTGATTTCAGGAATGGGCGGCAATGCGCAGACTGCCCTCAGCTACATACTGCTGGGAATTCTGGCAAGCGGCATGGCTTACACAGGCATAACGGAGATACTTTCACAGAAGATTTCCCATGTGGTAGGCAAAAACAAGCTGGCATTAATCATTTCACTGACTATTATAGCATGCTGCTCACAGAATCTGATACCTGTTCATATCGCTTTCATTCCTATATTAATACCGTCACTTCTTCACCTTATGAATGAGATGAAGCTGGACAGAAGAAACGTTTCGTGCGCTCTTGCATTCGGTCTCAAGGCACCGTATATTGCCTTACCTTTCGGCTTCGGCTTTATTTTCCAGGGCTTGATTTCAGATAATCTGGAGGCGAACGGAATGAACATAGAGGTGGGAAATGTCTGGCACTACACATGGCCTCTTGGCGCTTCCATGATCATCGGTCTTGCTGTTGCAATCTTCGTATTCAGAAAGCCTAGAGATTATGAAAACCGCGAAATCGCAGGAGCTGCTCCTGTAGAACTTGACGAAAACGGTAAGCCTGCAGCACTTAAAATGAATGCAGCTCACTGGGTAACTCTTGTGGCAGCTGTTGGCACACTGGTTATCAACCTTTTGACCGACTCACTTCCTCTTGGTGCACTGGCAGGAATCATCATCATGGTCGTTGGAGGTGCAGTAAAGATGAAGGATCTGGAAACCGTAGTTAAAAACGGTTTTGCAATCATGGGCGTAATCGCTTTTATCATGCTTGTTGCAGCAGGATATGCAAATGTAATGAACGAAACAGGCGCCGTAGGCGAGCTGGTTGAGGCATCTCTTTCAATTATGGGCGGAAGCAAGTTTATCGCAGCGGCTGTTATGATGATCATAGGTCTTGTAATAACTATAGGCATCGGAACATCCTTCGGAACAATTCCTGTACTTGCAGTTCTCTACGTTCCTCTCTGCGCACAGATGGGATTCAGCGTAGGCGGAACAGTAATGCTCATCGCAGCAGCTGCAGCTCTTGGAGACGCAGGTTCACCGGCCTCGGACACAACTCTGGGACCTACATCCGGCCTTAACGCTGACGGGCAGCACGATCACATATGGGATACATGCGTGCCTACAGCACTTTGCTATAATATTCCTATTGCACTCTGTGCCATTCTGGTGGCGCCGCTTCTGTAACAGACAATCCGGACTGAAATTTCAGCCCGGATTTTTTTAAAAGCATATGCAACCTTTTCCTGCTATACATCGTCATTATATATGAAAAGGGAGGTATAGATAAATGAATATCAATTTAATGAAAACTTTTAAACAAATTATAGCTGTAGGGCTTGCTGCAGCTATGATGATTACGGTTTCCATACCGGTGACGGCAGATTTTGCACAGGCGGAGCAGGGCAGAAGAGACTATTACTCCTGTACTGAAAAAGGTCAGGATGGAGACGGAATCCTTGTGGGTGACACAATCCGCGGAGGCGGTGACAGGATAGTCAACTCAGAGGCTGAGAAAGGCGTAGGCGGCTTCTACATAGTAGATACCAAGGGAAACGTTCTGGCCCCAAACAGCGGGGACAACGGAGGGGAAGGCACCCTTTACACCGGACCGGCCAAGGGACAGAAGGGCGCACCGGAATATTACTTCAGTGACGGTCAGGCATTTTATCCTGAGGGATTTCTTGACCTGGGACAGCAGTATGTGATCAAGTCTGTAGAAGACACCGAATACTGGATTTCATCTGATGCAACTTCAACTGCACTTCGAAAAATTGTAGTGGAAGTACAGCCAATTGAGTACAAGGTGGTTTACCACTGCAATGCCGGAAGCTGCGAAAAGCTGGGATGCAAGGAATGCTATACGGATATTGTGACCATGGATAAGCTGCAGGAAGGCGGCGCTGCTGATTATGCCAAAGTGTGGGATGCCGAAGGATTCAAGGCTTATAACATGATGTTTAACGGGTGGAATACCAAAGCAGACGGAACAGGTCAGGCACTTGAACCGGGAGACCCTGTAACCGCAGAACTTCTGCTCAATGCAGATGTGATGGATATCGTGGACATTTATGCCCAGTGGGATGATGCCGATATGGTAAAAAAGATCAAGAGTCAGAAGATTACCGGAGTCAAGGCTGCTACCGGCAAAGGAAAGGTTACCATCAAGTGGTCCAACAAGGCTTATGCAGACGGATATGTGATTTACCGTTCTATAGCTAAGACAAAGGGATTCAAGAAGGTTATCACCACCTCAAGTTCTAAATCATCTTTCGTAAACAAGAAGGGCCTCAAGGCAGGAAAGAGATATTACTACAAAGTAAGGGGCTACGTGGAAATCAACGGAAAGAAGGTTTACACCAAATACAGCAGCACCGTAAGTGCAGTTGTGAAATAGCGGATAAAGAAAAATAATAAAGTATACTAGAGAGAAACAGCAGAAACTGTCGATTGCCAGACCTGCTGTTTTTTGTTTTAAGAAGTAAACCTACGGAATATACGGGTAATCTTTATGCGATCTTAATATCCTGCTCATCTTGCTTATGCACATTTAATGTGGATAAAGATATTATAAAGATGTTGTAAAGATTAAATTAAGATTGCATAGAGGTGAAGAAAATGCGTATCGCTTATAGCGGCAGACAAATATCTTCCTTTCAGATTATAATTATAGGTTTTCTGTCTGTAATATTGATAGGAACACTTCTGCTTATGCTGCCTGTTTCGGCACAGCATGGAGAAGTTACATCTTTTGCAGATGCACTGTTTACTTCCACCTCAGCTGTCTGCGTGACAGGACTTGTTATACATGACACTGCAACCTACTGGTCCACCTTCGGACAGCTGGTCATTATGACACTTATACAGATAGGAGGTATGGGAGTTGTAACTATTGCTGTGTCCATCGCAATTGTTTCGGGACGGAGGATCGGCCTGATGCAGCGCAGTACCATGCAGGAAGCTATCTCTGCTCCTCATGTGGGCGGCATAGTCCGTATGACGGGATTTATACTTAAGGTAACTATCGGCGTCGAGCTAATCGGCGCTGCAGTGCTTTCTTCTGTATTCTGCAGAGAGTTCGGAATAACCAGAGGAATATGGTATTCACTGTTTCACTCAGTGTCCGCTTTCTGCAATGCAGGCTTTGATCTGATGGGGGTAAAAGAACCTTTTTCTTCCCTGACGTCATATGCGTCCAGTCCGGTTGTCAATCTGGTGATAATGTCGCTGATAATTATCGGTGGAATAGGATTTATCACCTGGGATGATATCAGGCGTAACAGACTCAATTTCAGAAAATACAGGATGCAGAGCAAAATCATCATAGTAGTCACCGCATTTTTAATTGTGCTTCCGGCCATATATTTTTTCTTCTTTGAGTTTGAGAATATGTCCTTCGGAAAGCGTTTACTGTGTTCCCTGTTTCAGGCGGTCACTCCGAGAACGGCAGGCTTTAACACTGCAGACATGACAGACTTAAGCGAAACAGGCCAGACTATTATAGTGCTCCTTATGCTCATAGGCGGCTCACCGGGATCCACAGCAGGAGGCATGAAGACAACCACAGCTGCAGTCCTGCTATTTACTGCATTTTCTGTATTTCAGAAAAAAGACAATACACACTTCTTCGGCCGCAGAGTTTCTCATGATGCGGAAAGAAGTGCTGCAGCCATAGCACTTATGTACATTGTTCTCCCGCTTACCGGAGCAATGATCATCAGCAGTATTGAGAACATTCCTGTGCTGACAGCCCTGTTCGAGGTTGCCTCTGCGATAGGCACAGTCGGATTATCTCTTGGGATAACTTCAAATCTCTGCATGATTTCCAGGACTCTCCTCATTGGGCTGATGTTCTTTGGAAGAGTCGGAGGACTGACATTGATTTTTGCAGCATTTTCAAGAAAAAATTATGATAGTTACAAATTCCCGCAGGAAACAATTACTGTAGGTTAAAAGGAGAGGATAAAAATGAAAACAATTCTGCTTATAGGTCTTGGCCGCTTCGGCAGGCATCTCGCCATAAAATTAAATGAGCTGCATCATCAGGTTATGGCAGTAGACAAGAAAGAAAGCCGTGTGGATGAGGTTCTTCCTTATGTTACCAACGGTCAGATAGGAGATGGGACCAATATGGAATTTCTTCGTTCTCTTGGTGTGCGCAATTTTGACCTCTGTATCGTGGCTATAGGCGATGATTTTCAGAGTTCGCTGGAGACCACTTCTTTTCTGAAGGAGCTTGGTGCGAAAAAAGTAATTTCCAGAGCATGTCAGGACGTCCAGGCAAAATTCCTTCTCCATAACGGTGCTGACGAGGTAGTATATCCCGAAAAACAGATGGCAAACTGGACAGCCATACGCTACAGTGCCGACAGGGTTTTTGACTTCATGGAACTGGATGACCGGTATGCGGTCTTTGAGATAGCCGTGCCGCCAAACTGGATCGGAAAAAGTATCGGCGATCTTGACATAAGAAAGAAATGCAATATTAACGTAATGGCTCTGAAGAACAACGATGCTTTAAATATGGACATATCATCAGACACATATCTTACCGGCGCAGAAACAATGCTGGTGCTTGGTGAAATGAAGAATGTAGAAAAATTACTTCATATGTAGATATGTAATTACATATTGAATAATTTGAACGATACAAATAAAAAGTGCAGTGTCAATATCGCCATGGAAAGCCCGCTTCTTGCACCATCTATTGCAGGTGCACTTGAGTCATTTTCCAAAGAACATCCTGATTTTGAGATGTACTTCTCTTCCGGCACTAACGAGGAGATCAGGGATGCTCTGGCCTGTGGAAAATCGAATCTGGGTGTACTTTTTACTGGTTCGTCGGATTCATGGATTTCGGATGGTAAAAAGGGTATTAAGTCGGTTCTGATTCCTCTGAAACAGTCTCCGGTGTTCTCACCGTCTCTTGGAAGAGAAATAGAGCCAATTAATTGCGGGAACAAGAAAATCAGGATAGTGTGGGAGGACGGTAACCCCAATGTAGAATTGTTATCATCTCTATGGTATAATGAATCCTGCAGTACTGGACACTGTAATGCTGCGAAATAAGGAGATATTTAAATGGAAAATATCAGACAGAATCCTGACGAACTTCTCCGTGTTATAAATCAGGAGGAAAAAGTCAGGAACAAAGGACATCTAAAAATCTTTTTTGGATATGCTGCCGGCGTAGGCAAAACTTTCTCCATGCTTAAAGCGGCGCATGCAGCAAAACACCGCGGAGTAGATGTAGTGTCAGGATACATCGAGCCTCATGCCAGACCGCAGACTGCTGCACTTCTGGATGGTCTGGAAGTTATACCACCGCTTAAAATAAAGCACAATTCCATTGAATTAAGGGAATTCGACATAGATGCCGCAATGGCAAGACATCCTCAGCTGATACTGGTTGATGAACTTGCGCATACCAACGCAGACGGATGCCGCCATTCTAAAAGGTACCAGGATATACAGGAACTGCTTGCAGCAGGTATAGATGTATATACCACTGTAAATGTTCAGCATATCGAAAGTTTAAATGACATGGTCGCATCAATTACGGGAATTACCGTACGCGAACGCATACCGGATTCCATATTTGATGATGCTGATCAGGTTGAACTGGTGGACATAGAGCCTCAGGAGCTGATAGACCGGCTTAAATCGGGAAATGTATACAGCGAAGTGCAGGCCCAGAGAGCGGCAGACAACTTTTTCACCGTTGAAAATCTTACCGCACTGAGAGAAATTGCCCTCAGACGCTGTGCAGACAGAGTGAACCTTCTTACAGAAAGCAGCCGAATCAAGAATAACTCAAGTTATCATACTGATGAACATATTCTTGTCTGTCTGTCCTCTGCACCTTCCAATGCTAAAATAATAAGAACAGCTGCAAGAATGGCCAGCGCTTTCAGAGGAGCATTTACGGCTTTGTTTGTTGAGACACCTGATTTTGATTCCATGACTGAAGAAAATAAAAAACGTCTGCGCGCTAATATGAGGCTGGCTCAGCAGCTGGGCGCCTCAATCGAGACCGTATATGGTGTGGATGTTCCTCTTCAGATTTCGGAGTTTGCAAGGCTTTCAGGTGTTTCTAAAATTGTAATAGGAAGAAGTGCAGTAACCAGAAGGCACATTTTCAATAAGCCGACACTTACAGAGAAGCTGATTGCGGCATCTCCTGATATGGACATATATGTTATTCCCGATACAAATAGCACCATGTCAGGATACCGCAGTGGAAAAAGCAAAAAAAAGGGCAGCTCGGCTTTTTCAGTTCCGGACATTATAAAGAGTGTCGCCATACTGGCTGCTGTCAGTCTGATAGGAATGATCTTCGACTATCTTGGATTTACAGAGGTAAACATAATTACAGTGTACATTCTGGGTGTTCTTCTCATATCTGTAGTTGCAGACCACAGAATATACAGTCTGCTTTCTTCCATTGTCAGCGTGATTGTCTTTAACTTTCTGTTTACGGAACCGAGGTATACGCTGCTGGCATACGACAGCGGATACCCTGTAACCTTCGTGGTAATGTTTATAGCGGCTTTCATTACAGCCTCTCTGGCCGTAAAGCTAAAAAGCCACGCACGAATATCCGCTCAGGCAGCGTACAGAACCAAGGTCCTTTTTGATACTAATCAGCTGCTTCAGCGTGCCGAAGATAACGATGAAATTATTGCAGTCACCGCCGGTCAGCTGGTAAAGCTGCTTAACACAGACATAATAGTATATCCCGCTGCTGATGGTAAGCTTGGTGAACCTCACATTTTCACTGTCGACGGTGAAGCTCCTGATGCTGACTATACATCGGACAACGAAAAAGCTGTTGCCGGTTGGGTACTTAAGAACAATAAACATGCAGGTGCTACTACAGACACTCTTTCCAGAGCTAAATGCCTGTATCTGTCAATTAGAGTAAACCACAATGTTTACGGCGTTGCAGGCATTGTTATAAAAGAAGGTCCTCCGGATGCCTTTGAGAGCAGCATAATGCTCTCAATCCTGGGAGAAAGTGCCCTGGCCATGGAAAACGAAAAGAACTATAAGGAAAAGGAGGAAACCGCTATTCTGGCAAGAAACGAACAGCTTCGTTCGAACCTGCTGCGAGCTATTTCCCACGATCTCCGTACGCCACTGACTTCTATTTCCGGAAATGCCAGCAATCTCCTGTCTAACGGTGAATCCTTTGATTTTACAACAAGAAAACGTCTTTATTCCGACATTTACGATGACTCAATGTGGCTCATAAACCTTGTCGAAAATCTGCTTTCCGTTACACGCCTTGATGACGGTCGGATGCAGCTTCATCTTTCGGCAGAGCTTATGGAGGATGTGGTATCCGAAGCTCTCCTTCATATTGACAGGAAAAGCACAGAACACAATATCGTGGTAAAGCATGCTGACGAGTTTCTTCTTGCACGAATGGATGCAAAGCTCATAGTACAGGTAATCATTAACATAGTCGATAATGCAATTAAATACACACCTGCCGGTTCTAACATCACTATTGAAACCATGCGTCATGAAAATGAAGCTGTTGTGAAAATAGCTGATGATGGACCAGGCATTCCTGATGATGCCAAGGAACGCATATTTGATATGTTTTACAGCGGAGCTAACAAGGTTGCCGACAGCAGACGAAGTCTTGGATTGGGCCTTTCACTCTGTAAATCAATTATTACTGTTCACGGGGGCAGAATTACTGTGGAAGACAATAAACCACATGGTACAATCTTTACATTTACATTACCGGCAGAGGAGGCACATCTAAATGAATAAGCTTTTAATATTAGTCGTTGAGGACGACTCTTCAGTAAGAAATCTGATTACAACAACGCTGGAAACCCACGGATATCGTTTCAGAACCGCTTCGAACGGCAACTCTGCGGTTATGGAGGCATCTTCTCACAATCCTGACATAATCCTTCTGGATCTGGGTCTCCCTGATATCGATGGAGTAGATGTTATTAAAAAAATACGAACCTGGTCCAATGTACCGATCATCGTAATCAGCGCCAGAAGTGAAGATACGGACAAGATAGATGCTCTTGATGCGGGAGCAGATGACTATCTTACCAAGCCTTTCTCCGTGGAAGAACTGCTGGCAAGGCTCAGGGTCACTCAGAGAAGACTGGCCATCATGCAAAACGACGGCCAGACTGAAAATCCTGTTTTTATCAATGGCGATCTTAAGATTGACTATGCCGCAGGGTGTGCCTACCTTAAGAATGAGGAACTGCATCTGACACCTATTGAGTATAAGCTGCTCTGTCTGCTCTCTCATAATGTTGGAAAAGTTCTCACTCACACTTTTATCACCCAGAAAATCTGGGGCAGCAGCTGGGACAACGATATTGCTTCTCTGCGTGTGTTTATGGCCACGCTCAGGAAAAAGCTGGAGTCTGCACCCGGCTCTCCTCAGTACATACAGACTCATATCGGTGTAGGATACCGCATGATGAAGGTTGAATAGAAAAAAACCCGGGGATTATTTATCAGTTCCCCGGTTTTTTTTATTCAACTCGCTTCAGATATTCTTCTGTAACTGCAGGTATGCAGTATGTTACGAAGTCTTTCTGGCCTTCAAAGTATATGCACTCATCAGGACTTTTGTATTCCGAAACCACGAAATAGCAAGGCAGCATATATTCATCTCCTGGCATTTCCCTGTTATAGCCGAGGAAAATTTTCTGTATATTGGAAGCGCCCTGGGCCTTTGCCTGTTCTGCCGCCTTTTCAGGAGAGATAACAGGATAATCGCCTATGTTTTCCAGAGCTTTTTCCGGGCAGTATCTCATGGAATCTATCCGTCCCTTTTCATCAGTATAAATGACAACATAGCCGGTATTGCTGCTGACCAGGTTTTCCTTATAATCTGAAAAGCCTTCATAGAAGGTGATATTATATACCTGACGGCCGTCCACCTCATAGTCACCGCGTTCCAGGTTCACCTGAGGGTTCTGGAGCCCCAGCAGGCTGCCGTAGTTTTCTATGATGTACTCTGCGGCCATGCGCTTGTCTTCGTAAGACGCATAGGTGGAAGCATCGTATTCTGCAGGAAGGCTTACAGGATTACTGAAGTATACGATACCTGTCAGATCGGGATATACGCTGACCTGAAAATCATCGGTCTTTGCATAAATACGGCCTGCCGAGTCACCGCCTTTAATGTTTTCTACAGGTTCGCCCGAGTAATTTTCGAGTGTTACTTCATATTTATCATAATCCGCACCCAGCATGCTCATATACTTGGCAAGCTGATCTTTCATGGCATCTATATCAAAGCTTACATACTGCAGAGTATCACGGTCTATATAGAATTTACGTTTAAATACAGGCATTGATTCAAGGCTGATATTCTCATCATAAGGAACGTCCCTGTAAAGCTCATCAGCGCTCTTTGCCCAGTCAGGACCGCCTTCGGCACCTTCGGAAGTGTTCCATCGGCTGTCAATCTCTATGGTTTCAAGATTATCCATGCCGCCCCAAAGGCCTGCTCCAATGAAAATAATCAGACATGCAGCCAGGGCGCCGAAAGAATAAATCCATTTTTTTCGCTTTCCGTGTGACGGCAAAGCAGAGGCTGAAGCCTCTGCAGCTGACCTATCCGGAGCTGCCTCCATTATGATATCGGGACTGATATTGCCGATGTCCCGGAAAAGTTTTTCTGAAGGACTGTAGCAGCCGGTTTCCTGCGGGTCGGTGTTTGTACCTATGCTTTTTTCTTTATCTGTCTCCATCATATGTAGATCCCCTCCTGTATAAGCTGCTTTTTCAATGCGTTTCTGGTTGCAAACAGGGAGGACTTTACTTTACTTTCGCTGAAACCTGATCTTCTGGCGATTTCTTTTACGGAATCGCAGTAAAAATATCTCATTACAAATATTTTGCGTGAATCTTCGCTCCGCCCTTTGAGAAAATCGGTGATTATCTGTGATATTTCTTTTCCTTCCATATCTCTGTCAGTAAATGCCTCATTGGGAATGCATTCCTCAAGCTCTGAAAGGAGGAGAGAGAATTCACCTTCGGCACGTTTGGCAGCGTATTTGTATTTGTACTTGTCAAGGGACAGGTTTCGTGTTATCACAGACAAAAAAGCCCCCAGAACGTCGGGACGCTTTGGGGGTATGGTGTTCCATGCTTTCATGTATGTGTCGTTTACACACTCCTCTGCGTCCATTGAGTCCTTCAGAATATTAAAGGAAATTTTGTTCAGATACCGGCCGTACTTGGAACTGGTACAGGCGATGGCATCTTCGTTTCGCTGAAAATAAAGTTCAACTATTTCTTTGTCCTCCATAGTTACGCTCCTTTATTACTATCTTTAAAGACGAATCAAAACAACACAGGTTGCAGAGTTAATCCACCTTAATGAAAACTTTCATGAAAAAAATTTAATTGTCACCGTATAGCTTTACACCTTCCGTGCCGTCGATATCCTCCACCTGGACTGCTATCATCTCACTTCTTGAGGTGGGCACGTTCTTGCCTACGTAGTCTGCTCTTATAGGAAGCTCTCTGTGCCCTCTGTCCACTAGCACCGCCAGCTGAATGCAGGCTGCTCTGCCGAATCTTGAGGATGCATCCAGGGCTGCGCGTGCAGTACGACCGGTAAATATCACATCATCTACAAGGACTACCGTTTTGCCGGTAATATCAAAGGGCACAGCACTGCAGCTGATAGCAGGTTCATCTGTAACATGATGAAGGTCATCTCTGTAGAGGGTGATGTCGAGCTCACCTACGGGAACCTGAACACCCTCAATGGCTTTTATATTGTCTGACAGAATCCTGGCCAGAGGTACTCCTCTGCGTCTGATTCCAAGCAGCACCAGGTTTTCCGCACCCTGATTGCGCTCAAGAATCTGGTGGGACATTCGTTTCAGAGCCCGTCGCATATCCTCAGGCGTCATAAGGTCGGCTTTTAATTTCATTTTTAACTCCTTCTATTTATATACTGAAGTCGCATACTTAAGCTGTTACAGCTTGTATGTCTGGAATTTATCATTGTTCTCGTCAGCGCTTTCCTTGAATTCGTATTCGTTGCCCGGGAGAACCGCATTGACGATGATTCCCACAAGAGATGCTATTGCAAGGCCTGAAAGGGAAATAGTAGCTCCGAAGGCATTGAAGGAAATACCACCGATGGAATTGAAGCCCAGTGCACATACAAGAATAAGGGCTGCGATAATAGTGTTTCTGCTTCTGGTAAAATCTACTCTGTTCTCTACAACGTTTCTGATACCGATAGCCGAGATCATGCCGTACAGTATGAATGAAATGCCGCCGATGGTAGCTGTAGGTATGCTTTCTATTATGAATGCAACCTTAGGTACACATGAAAGGATTATTGCAAATACTGCTGCAATTCTCATGATTCTAGGGTCGTAAACTTTGGTCAGAGCAAGCACGCCGGTGTTTTCTCCGTAAGTGGTGTTGGCAGGTGCGCCGAAGGCTGCAGCAAGGCAGGTTGCAAGGCCGTCGCCCAGAAGAGTTCTGTGCAGACCCGGCTTTTCGATATAGTTCTTTCCTGTAGTAGCGCCTATAGCTGAGATGTCTCCGATGTGCTCCATCATTGTGGCCAGGGCCAGCGGCATGATGGTGATGATTGCGCTGATGTCGAATTTCATAAGGGTAATTGGCGGAAGACCAAGGATTGCTTCGTCGCTGATTCCTTCAAAGCTTACGTCTCCCATTATGAAAGCTGCTATGTATGAAACGATGATACCGATGAGAATAGGAACGATTTTGGACATTCCTCTTCCCCATATATTGAATATGACTACCGTTACCAGGGCGATGATTGCAACAGGCCAGTTTGTAGCGCAGTTGTTAATGGCGGTAGGCGCCAGAATAAGACCGATGGAGATGATAATCGGGCCTGTAACCACCGGAGGGAAAAAGCGCATAACCTTATTAGCTCCGAAGCCCTTGATGAGAGCTGAAAGAATAAGATAAACTATTCCTGCGCAGAAAACGCCGCCGCATGCGTAGGGGAGCATTTCCGTATTAGGTGAGCCGTCCTCAAGAAGCGGTGCTACTGCAGCATAGCCTCCCAGAAAAGCAAAGGATGAGCCCAGAAAAGCAGGAACCTGTCCTTTGGTCACCAGATGGAAGAGCAAAGTTCCAAGTCCTGCAAAGAGCAGAGTGGTGGAAATCGGCAGTCCCGTAAGAATAGGCACCAGCACTGTAGCGCCGAACATGGCGAAAGTATGCTGAAGTCCTAGGATAATTGTTTTTCCTGCACCAAGGGTGCGTACATCGTAAATTGGTTCGTGATTTTGCATTGTTTTGTCCTCCTAATGTTATTCCGGAAGGAACATCTTGGGGAAATACACGCCGTCAGCCATAAAAAAAGGTCCTGCCTAAGGCAAGACCCGGTTATACACACTGGTTGTTCAGAAGTGTTATTTCAATCTTGCCGGTCTCTCTGTACCGATTTAAAGATGTTTTTTCCTGTGTATAAATATAAATGACCAGTGGACTTTTGTCAAGGAAAATGATAGAATGATTAGACAAATATTTTGGGAGAATCAATAAAATGGTGGATTTAATTTTGTATCTTGGTATTACTGTAGTGGGATATGTGCTGGGAAGCAGACTCAGAGGGCACAGAGATGGACTGGGGTGGACCGGAAAGGTTCAGACTGCTGCTATAACCTGTCTGGTACTGCTTATGGGCATGAGAATGGGATCTAATGAAGAAATTACCGGAAACTTGAGCACTATAGGTCTTTCGGCCTTTGTTATCACACTTTTCACGATGATTTTTTCTATAGGAGCCATTTTCCTTACAAGAAAGCTTATGAGGATTGACAGGTATGGGCGGCTGGCTGCTGCAGATGATATGAAGTCTGCGTCTTCGGACGAGTCAGCAGAGACAGAGGCTTCATCGGAAGAAAGCGAAAATAAAAGCGGCTTGAATCTCATGACCGTTATGATTGTAATTGCTGTAGCCGCAGGAATGCTGATTGGCTATTTTGTGATACGCAGAGTTTTTGCGGACAACATGGAAAGCTTTGAGTCCATGGCCGGACTGGGAATAAAAATCGGGCTCTGCCTGCTTCTCATTTTTGTGGGAATCGACTTGGGTCTTGATGGAACGGTTATTGAAAACTTCAGGAGAGTAGGCATCAGAATTCTGGCATTCCCTGCTGTAGTCGTAATCGGAACCCTTCTGGGAGCCGGAATCTCCGGAACTCTCATGGGACTGAATCTCAGAGAATCCCTTGCTGTGGGTGCCGGATTCGGCTGGTACACACTGGCTCCTGGGATAATTATGGAAGCGGGATATATTACTGCCAGTGCGGTTGCTTTCCTTCATAACGTTATGAGAGAGCTGTTTTCAATTCTGTTCATACCTCTGGTTGCTCAGAAAATCGGTTACATCGAAACTACAGGTATGCCGGGGGCGGCTGCTATGGATGTGTGCCTACCTATAGTGGAAAAATCCACTAGAAGTGATATCGCTGTTTATTCATTTGTGTCCGGGGTTATCCTGAGCATTCTGGTGCCTGTGCTGGTGCCAGTTATTATAGGTTAAAAAGGGTAAATGTTATGACCTTGCTTTTGCTTTATTGGGGAATAATGATATTGTGTTATCTGGCGGCATGGAGGCTGCGGGCATATGCAGACAGATTCGGCTTTATCAGCGGTGCCCTGAATGTGGTGATTTATATACTCGTCTTCATAATGGGACTGAGGATGGGTGCCAATGAAGAGGTTACATCCAGTCTGGGGACCATCGGGATTCAGTCTCTGTTCATTACTGTGTTTACCGTGACGGGAAGTATGCTGGGAGTTGCTGCGTTAAGGAAGGTCCTGGGATTAAACAGGCTTGGATTGCCGTCAGGACTGCCGGAAGCGAGTACTGATGAACGTCATGAAGCAGACGAACCAGAGAACGGAACCAGCCAGGCAGGTGCTGATGCGAAAGAGAACGGTTCGGCGAAAACTACAATCTTCATCCTTTCATGTGTAGCTGCGGGAATGCTGCTTGGTTACCTGATAATTCCCCGGTTTTTTGAGGATGGAGATGTGTTTCAGGACATGTCGGGAACATGGCTGGTAGTCGGCATATGCATTCTGCTTGGGCTTGTAGGCTTTAATCTGGGACTGGACGGAAAGGTGATAAAAAGCCTGAAAAATGCAGGAATAAAGGTAGCACTGTTTCCGATTGCGGCTATTGTCGGCAGTCTTGTATTTGGTGCTCTTTACGGCTTTGTTTCACCGCTTACCGTGCGCGAGGCCATGGCTGTAAGTGCCGGATTCGGGTGGTATACTTTTGCACCCGGTGTGATTGCAGAAGCAGGCCATGCTGTAGCCGGTGCCGTATCGTTTATGCATAATGTCATAAGAGAAACTGCGGGAATAATAATAATCCCCGTTGCAGCAGCCAGAATAGGTTGCCTTGAGGCTACTGCAATTCCAGGAGTTGCCGCAATGGATATATGCCTTCCTATTGTGGAAAAATCATGCCCGCCGGAAATTGTGATATATTCATTTTGCATGGGGCTTATGATGAGTACAGCAGTACCTTTGCTGGTACCGCTGATTATAGGATAAAAAAAGAGGACGGTTCGGATTACCGTCCTCTGATATTTTCAGGATTAAGCAGAAAGTTACGAGAAGTATCTGAATACTCCTTTGACTCTGCCCAGAATGGTGGCGTCTTTAACGATGATAGGGCTCATGGAACTGTTTTCGGGCTGGAGACGGATGTGGCCGTCCTCCTTGTAGAAGGTCTTGACAGTTGCTTCACTCTCGAAACCGTCAATCATGGCAACTACTATTTCACCATTGTTTGCCTCTCTGGTCTGCTGAACCAGAATCAGATCTCCATCCATAATGCCGGCTTCAATCATACTTTCACCACGGACACGGAGCATAAAACTTGTACCGTTTCCGGCGAATCTGGCAGGAACAGGGAAGGAACCTTCGATATTCTCTTCGGCCAGTATAGGTGTGCCGGCGGCAACTCTGCCGACGATAGGAATTTCTGCTATTTCGTTTTCGGGGAAGGCGCTGACGTTGCCTCCTGCTGCAGCTGAGCCTGAAGCAGCGTTGACGTGGCCGCTTTTCTCTGCAGGATCTACAACCATGAGGGCACGAGGCTTGGACGGGTCCTTGACCAGATATCCCTGTCTCACCAGACTCTCGATGTCCTTATGAGTAGTTGAAGTGGATTTAATGCCGAGGGCGGCACCTATCTCTCTTACTGTAGGAGGATAACCCTTGGTTTTAATTTCCTCTTTCATATAATCCAATATGCGCTGTTCTCTTTCCTTTAACATGTTTTTCGCACCTTTCCTGAATCTTCATTATACAAGCTGGTAAACAGAAGTTTCTTTTTGTTATTTACATTCTAGCATAAAACGAACAAAAAGTAAACAAGTGTTTTTGCGATGCTCTAAGGATTAAAGAGATGGAAGAGATGAACAGGGTGGTTAAGAAATTGTTAAAATTTCTTGACATGAATATGCATTTAATAGTATAATTTACGAATAACGGAGGATTCTATGAAATTTAATTTAGGTAATATTAAGGTCAATGGGTCTCCATTGACCTATTTTGTTGAATTAAGTGCCTTTCTCTTCATCCTTTGGCTGATGCTTTCAGGAAGGATGGAGCCGAAATTTCTTATTATGGGTGTCGGCTTTTCGCTGATGACAGCCTATATCTGTGCGCCATTTCTCACTGTAAAGAATCAGAAAAGCGGGAAAGAGTACTTTCTGATGAGAGTTAATCTGTTTAAGCTGTCCGGCTACTATGTGTGGCTTTTCAAAGAAATCTTTCTTTCGGGACTTGAGGTGACTAAAGCAGTATTAAATAAATCAAATGTTTCTCCAAGAGTGGTATATTTCAGAATCGACTATGAAAACCCTACGGCAGCTGCTTTGCTTGCTGCGTCTATAACCCTTACACCTGGTACTATCACCCTGGATATCAACGAGATGGGGGTCTATGAGGTATACGCACTGAACGGAAGCTGCGCAGAAAGCCTTCTTAGTGGAAAAATGCAGACAAAGATAGGAAAACTTTACGGTGAGACTTGTCAATACAGGGCTTTGCCGGAACTGGAAACCAATCATATTCCGCCGGATACGGAGTGGTAAGGAGGTAATATAAAATGAAAATATTTTTTGGACTTTGCCTTCTGGTCTCCATACTGCTTTCTGTTCCGCTGCTTTTCATGCTGATAAAGGAAAAAGGATTCTATAATCGATTTGCAGCTATTTTGGCTATAAGCAGCAATGTTACTCTGTTTCTTATGCTTATCGGATTCGTGGACGGACGACATGACATGTACGTGGATATAGCCCTTTCCTTTACTGTGCTCGGCTTTGTGAGCTCGGTAATTGTAGCTAAATTTATGAGCGGAGGAGGCGACGGCAATGACAGAGATTAGATGCATTCTGACCGTAGTCTGTATGCTTGCGGGATTGTTTTTTATGGCAGTATCTGTGGTGGGAGTCAGAAGGTTTCCGGACTTTTTTAGCCGCCTTCATGCCATAGGTCTGGGCCAGTCTCTGGGAATAGGCTTCTGCTGCTTCGGATTGTTTATATATCAGGGACCGGATATTACCGGGATCAAGATTCTGCTTGTACTGTTTATGTCCATGCTTGCGGGCCCTATAGGTACACATATAGTTGACAGGGTTGCCTTCAGGGAAGGCCTTAAAAGAGAGGAAAGGGAAAGAGAAGGGAGTGACGGCTCATGTCTGTAATCACACTTGAGGGAGCATTTTTGCTTCTGATGATAATCATCGCCATAGTTATTATTTTCGGAAATGACCTGCTGGCCCTAACCATCATATATTGCGCCTTCAGTTTTTCGGCAATGCTGCTTTATATACTGGCAGGGGCGGCCGATGTGGCATTTACAGAGGCGGTAATAGGTGTAATTTCAACGGTATATTTCATAATAGCAATAAAATCCATAAGCAGGCGGTGCAAATAGATGGAAAAGAAAAAAATTATAGGAGTGGTTCTCATAATAGCAGCTGTTTCAGGCTTTTTCTTCGCATTCCCT
>JALFXR010000044.1 GCA_022787405.1 Bacillota bacterium | reverse complement strand
CGCTTTCCAAGGTGTATTTACCCTACTGCAAGTCTTCCAATACCGGCAATCATACTACATACGATGACACCGCATACAGTTGGAATAAGTGCAGCCAGAGCAGTCCATTTAACACTTCCCGTTTCTTTTTTTATGGTCAGGAGCGTAGTGGCACATGGCCAGTGCATCAGAAAAAACACCATAGTACACAGTGCAGTCACCCAGGTCCAGCCGTTTTCTGTGAAAAGATGCTGCATTTCCGCCAGACTGCAAAGCTCGGTAAGGCTTCCCTGGGATGTATAAATCATAATTATAATAGGTATCACAATTTCGTTAGCAGGCAATCCCAATATAAAAGCTGTCAGTATGGCTCCGTCCAGCCCCATAAATCTGCCCATCGGTTCCAGCATACACACCATTCTTTCAAGCATGCTCACTTCTCCGACAACTGCGTTTGACAGAACCCACACTATGAGCCCGGCGGGAGCTGCTGCCGCTGCTGCCCTGGCAAGCACAAAAAGCGTTCTGTCAAGCACGGACCTTACGATAACCTTTCCGAACTGCGGACATCTGTATGGAGGCAGTTCCAAAGTAAAGGAGGACGGCATTCCCTTAAGCAATGTTCGTGAAAGTATTGCCGTAATAGCCAGAGCTGAAGCAATTCCTCCAGATATAAGCAGGGTCAGAAACAGCGCTGCAGTCGCAGATTGTCCCATACCTCCCGATGAAACGGCAGACGCAAAGAACATGGTAATCAGGGCAATAAGGGCAGAAAACCTCCCGTTGCACGGCACGAAATTATTTGTCAGAATTGCAAGAAGTCTTTCTCGTGGAGAATCGATTATCCTGCATCCCATGACTCCCACAGCATTACACCCGAAGCCCATGCAGGTGGTGAGTGCCTGTTTTCCGCATGCTCCGCAGCATTTAAATGCACGGTCCATATTATATGCAATTCTGGGCAGGTATCCGGCATCTTCCAGAATCGTAAACAGCGGAAAGAAAATAGCCATGGGAGGAAGCATTACCGAAACTACCCATGACAGTACCCTGTATACTCCCAGTACCAGCATATCGTGAAGCCAAACTGGAGCACCGGCAGACTCGAATATGGCTGTCAGCTTTACCTGAAGTCCGGCAAATCCTGATGCAATAAGTTCTGACGGGTAATTGGCACCCACTATGGTTATCCACAGAATCACGGCCAGCATCAGAAGCATTATGGGATATGCCCACACGCGCCCGGTGAATATTTTATCCAGCCTTCTGTCTCTACTGTCATGTTTTTTACTGTACGATACAGCCCCATCACATACTTTTTCAGCAATTTTTACAAGCTGCGCTACTGCACTGTCGTCGTCTTCCTTTGCGTCGTCATCCCGTTCCTTATCTGCAGCATCACCCGCAACATTCTCCGAAGCACCATTCGGAACATCGTCCAGAACGTCATCCAAGGCATCAGCGAGTACTCTCAGTGTAGCCTTTTTGCGTGCCGTTACCCCGACCACCGGTACTCCCAGTCTTTCCGAAATAAGCGAAAGATCTATCTTGATTCCCCTTTTTTCTGCCTCGTCCATCAGGTTTACACATAATATGACTTTAGGACATATTTCCATTACCTGAAGAGCTAATATCAGATTTCTCTCCAGACATGTGGCATCACAGACTACTATGGCTGCATCTGCCTCTCCCGACTTCAGGAAATCACGGGCTACCTCTTCTTCCTGTGAGTGAGCCAGCATAGAATAAGTTCCCGGTATATCTACAAGTTCAATAATGTGCCTTTCTGTGCTGCATGTGCCTCTTGCGCTTGAGACAGTCTTTCCAGGCCAATTTCCCGTATGCTGTCTCAATCCCGTCAGTCCGTTGAAAACAGTCGATTTCCCCACATTGGGATTGCCCGCCAGTGCTACAATTCTCCTTTGGGGCTGCACTATGTCTTCTGCCTCTGCCATGACATTGCTGCTGTCCTCTGACCTTAGAGCTATTACTGCCCCTCTTATGTAAAAGGCAGACGGGTCACCCGCCGGACTTTTTCCTACACATTTTATCTCCGTACCCTCCACCAGGCCTATATCCAGCAGTCTGCGGCGTATTGAGCCTGAAGCCGTAAGTGCCTTTATTTGTGCCTTCTGGTCAGGCTGCATTTCTTTTAAAGATATAATTTTACCCATATAAAAAATCCTTTCGAATGAGTTTGCTAAAAACCTTTTTGTATTCAGCATATTCCCATGGGAAAGGATTTGTGTTTATTACAATACCTTGTCTATGAAGTTTTTTGTTCTTTCATTTTGAGGATTATCAAATATCTGCTGCGGAAGGCCTCTTTCGATTATCCGGCCTTCAGACATAAATACGATTTCATCCGCCACCTCTCTGGCAAAGCCCATTTCGTGAGTGACCACTATCATGGTCATACCATCAGCTGCCAGTTTCTTCATAACGTCAAGCACTTCCCCTACCATCTCAGGATCCAGCGCCGATGTAGGCTCGTCAAAAAGCATGACTTCAGGTTCCATGGCAAGGGCTCTTACAATGGCTATCCTCTGTTTCTGTCCACCCGAAAGCATATTTGGATATTCATTCGCCTTTTCCGACAACCCCACTCTCTCAAGCAGCTTCATGGCGGCATTCTGGGCCTCTTCTTCTGTCTGTATTTTAAGTGTGACAGGAGCCATTGTGATGTTTTCCAGCACTGTTTTGTGCGGGAAAAGATTAAAATGCTGAAATACCATGCCCATTTTCTGCCTGTGCTTGTTTATATCTACCTCTTTTGAGGTAAGATCAGTTCCTTTGAAATATATTTTACCCGATGTGGGCTCTTCCAGAAGATTAAGGCTTCTAAGCAGTGTGGATTTTCCCGATCCTGAAGGCCCGATTATGGCTATAACCTGGCCCTCCTTGACATTGAGACTGCAATGATCCAGCGCTGTCACACTGCCATCGTTATACTTTTTTACCAGATCTTTAACAGAGATGATATAATCAACGTTTGTCTCCACGGCGCATCCTCCTCTCTATACGTTCTATAACCTTTGATGTAGGGTATGTTATTGCAAAATATATAAATGCGGCCAGCATGTAAGGCCCTATGGAAATGTACGTGCTGCCGCCTATGGTCTGTGCGGTAAACATTATTTCAGCCATTCCCAGTACCATGCATACAGAACTTTCCTTAACCATGGTTATAACTTCGTTTGCCAGGGCAGGCAGTACATTTTTAATTGCCTGCGGCAGTATGACAAGTCTCATGCTCTGTGACTGCGAAAGCCCCAGTGAACGTGCAGCCTCCATCTGACCGCTGTCCACTGCCAGAATTCCTGCACGGAAAATTTCAGCCACATATGCTGAACTGTTAAGAGCCAGCGCCACCACTCCCGGTATGAATCTTGTTGAATCGATAAACCCGAATATCATGAACTTCGGTACGGTTATAAATGAAAACACACCATAATATATTATCATCAGCTGCACCAGTATAGGTGTTGATCTGAAGGCCGCAATATATGCTCCCGATATGCATCTGACCGCCTTATTATTGCTAAGCCTCATAGTTGCCAGTAAAAGTGCCGGCAGTACTGCCATAAGTACAGAAATGACAGAAAGAATCAGGGTGTATTCAACACCCTGAATTACTGCATATCCATACTTTGGTAAAAAGCTGAAGTTGAAAAAGTTTGTGGATGTCATATCTACAAACAGACTTTGCCACCAATCCCAAAACATAGAATATTACCTTTCTTCCTTAATTTATTCTTCTTCAGATTCTGTATCTTCTTCAGGAGCAGAAACTTCCTGCCATACATCAGCATAATCGTTGGCGGTCTTCTTGAACTCCTCAATCTTGTTTTCTTCGTTCATCTTTGCAATAGCTTCGTTAATTTTAGGAAGCAGTCCTTTAGGGTCTCCCTTTGCGACGGCCACACATACATCAGCAGAAGTTCCCAGTTCATCAAAGCTGAGTGCCACTAAATCATCGTTGGATGCCTGATACTGCTGAGCCACAGAACCATCTACCAGTATCGCATCCACCTTGCCGTAACTTACTTCCTTGATAAGGTCGAGCACATTCTGAAGAGCAACAGGGCTTACATCAGGAATCTCGCTGATTATATTATATTTAGTAGTAGCTGTCTGGGCGCCTATAGTCTTGCCTTCAAAATCAGAATAGGACTTGAACTGATCAGCATTTTCAGCCTTTACCAGAAACTGTGGTGCCAGTTCTGTCAGATACGGATCTGAGAAGTCGGCAGCTTCCTTTCTTTCATCAGTAGCCTCTATGTCTGCTAATACCATGTCAAACTGTCCTTTGCCAAGTGAAGTGAGCAGGTTATTGAAGGACATATTCTCAACCTGAAGCTCAAGTCCCATATAATCAGCTATGTATTGTGATACGTATATATCGATACCTCCGTACTGCATGTCTCCGTTCTCGTCCGGATACATGAATTCGAACGGTGCATAGTCTGCAGATGTTCCGAGTACGAGAGTCGTCATTTCATCTTCCTTCGCCTGCTCACCGCCACATCCGGTCATAGCTGCCAAGGCCATAATCATAATAAGTGATACAGTAATAATTTTTTTAATTGTTGCATGTTTCTTGTTCATTTTTATATAGTTCCTTTCTTTTATTTCTTGTAATGCTTATGTTCAACAACAAGGAAGATTATACGACTATATGGATAAAAATGCAACCCCTTTTATGAATTTTTATTAAAAAAATATAAAAAAAATTCGCAAATTTGTTTTTTAGCTACAATAAAGTAACAAAATCGCGAATAATCAGTGCATAAAAAGGACGGCCAATAAAGGCCGTCCCCTCTTTAAACAGATATTCAATTATAGTTTATACCTTACGACAACGCCGCACTGCAGGCAAAGCCTGCATCTGAATCAAAGAAACTCTATTTAGTAGTTGCGTCGTAAAGAGCTTCTGCGTTATCCCATTCAGCGATGATTTCAGGGATTACCTTGTAAAGGTCGCCTACGATAGCGTAGTCAGCAACTTCCATGATAGGAGCATCAGGGTCCTTGTTGATAGCTACGATGCAGTTTGAAGTCTGCATACCAGCTAAGTGCTGAATAGCTCCGGAAATACCGCAAGCGAAGTAGATCTCAGGCTTTACAGTAGTACCAGTCTGACCTACCTGGTGTGAGTGATCAATCCAGCCAGCATCTACTGCAGCACGGGATGAACCAACAACTCCGCCAACCTTGTCAGCGAACTTCTGGATAAGTTCGAAGCCGGAAGCATCACCAAGACCACGTCCGCCGGAGCAGATAATCTTAGCGTCAGTTAAGGATACCATTTCCTTCATTGACTTAACGATGTCCTTGATCTCGATTCTGATGTCGGAAGCCTTGATGTCAGGCTTAACGTTAACGATTTCGCCTGTTGCACCAGGAACTCTTTCCTGCTTCTGCATTACGCCAGGACGAACTGTTGACATCTGAGGTCTTGTCTTAGGGCAGATGATGGTAGCCATCAGGTTACCGCCGAATGCAGGACGAGTCTGCTTGATGCCTGTTGAAGGATCGTTAGGGTCTAATGTGGATGTATCTAATGTAGTGTTTGCCTTAGCGAATTCGATGTACTTGGAAACCTTAACGTCAAGGTGTGTACAGTCAGCAGTAAGACCTGTGTTGCATCTTGCAGCAATACGAGGAGCAAAGTCACGGCCGATGTGAGTAGCACCGTAAAGAACGATTTCAGGCTTGTATTCATCGATTAACTGCTTCATAACCTTGGTGTATCCGTCAGTTGTGTAGTTCTCCAGCAGAGGATCCTGAACCATATAAACCTTTTCAGCACCGTATTCGAAGCATTCCTGTGCAAGGTGATCGATATTGTTTCCCATAAGAACTGCACAAAGCTGAGTATCTTCGCTGATGTCCTTTGCTAATCTCTTACCTTCTCCGATTAACTCAAGAGCAACGTTCTGGATCTTGCCCTGTCTCTGTTCTGCGAATACCCAGATGTGCTTGTACGCAGAAAGGTCAACAGCAGCTTCCTGCTTCTTTTCCTGAATTGCACCGAACTTACAAGCAGTTAAGCACTGGTTACAGAAGGAGCACTTTGCGTTTACTTTTGCAACCTTGCCCAGCTTATTGCCGTCGTAAGCTTCGAATTCAAAAGCGTCATACGGGCAAGCCTTAAAGCACTGTCCGCAGCCTATACATTTATCTTTTAAAATTTCAATAGCCATTGTATTTCCTCCTATTAGATGATGTGCTTACCCTTAAGCTGAATTAAGAGATTCTTAGCCTGCTCGTTTTCAGTATCGCCTGCAACCTTCTGGCCAGGAGCCTTAGGAGCCGGTGTGAATGATCTGAATACGTTTGTAGGTGAAGCAAGAAGACCAACCTTGTTAAGGTCAACTTCGATATCCTTAGCGTTCCAAACCTTGATGTCCTTAGCGCCGAAGATTCCCTTCATGTTCATGTATCTAGGCTCGTTTAATTCCTTGATAGCTGTGAGCATGCATGGAGTCTGGATATGAATAAGTTCATAACCGTCTTCTAACTGTCTCTTTACTGTGATATCCTTAAGGTTATCATCGATCTGGAATTCTTCAACATATGTAACCTGAGGAAGATCTAACTTTTCTGCAATCTGAGGACCTACCTGAGCGGTATCTCCATCGATAGCCTGACGTCCTGCGAAGATTAAATCAGCAGGGCCGTTTTCCTTTTCCCAGTGTCTGATAGCTGCTTCCAGAGTGTTGGATGTAGCCCATGTATCGGAACCGCCGACTGCTCTGTCGGATACAAGAATACCTTCGTCAGCACCCTTTGCGATACATTCGAAAAGAAGGTCTGTAGCCTGAGGAGGTCCCATGGATATAACTGTTACTGTTACATCCTCATATTTGTCTTTAATTTTTAATGCTTCTTCAAGAGCGTTGTTGTCATCGTGGTTAAGGATTGATGGAACACCGTCTCTGATTAATGTTCCTGTTGCAGGGTTAATCTTAATAACGTTTGTATCAGGAACCTGCTTTGCGCAAACGATAATCTTAAATGCCATATCTATTCTCCTCCTACCTTATTTCTTGAAAGTCTTGCCAGCGATTACCATTCTCTGAACTTCGGAAGTACCTTCGTAGATCTCAGTAATCTTAGCGTCTCTCATCATTCTTTCAACCGGATAATCCTTAGTGTATCCGTATCCGCCGTGGTACTGTACGCACTTGGTGGTTACAGCCATTGCAGTTTCTGCAGCATATAACTTAGCCATAGCAGCAGCTTCGCCGTAAGGCAGGTGCTTATCCTTCATATCAGCAGCTCTGTATACGAGGAGTCTTGCAGCTTCGATTCTGGTCTTTAAGTCAGCCATTTCGAACTGAAGAGCCTGGAACTGTGATAACTTCTTGCCGAACTGCTTTCTTGCGTTCATGTAATCAACAGTTACGTCGAATGCGCCCTGAGCGATACCTAAAGCCTGTGATGCGATACCGATACGTCCGCCGTCAAGAGTTGACATAGCAACCTTGAAGCCGTCGCCAACCTGTCCTAACAGTCTGTCAGCAGGGATTTCGCAGTTCTGGAAAATAAGTTCTGTAGTTGAGGATGCGCAGATACCCATCTTGTCCTCAGTCTTACCGATTGAGAATCCAGGGTCGCCCTTTTCTACGATGAATGCGGAGATTCCGTGGTTTCCTTTTTTCTTGTCAGTCATAGCCATTACAACAAATACGTCAGCATATCCGCCGTTTGTAATGAATACCTTAGCTCCGTTTAAGATCCACTTGTCACCTACTAATTCAGCTCTTGTCTGCTGTCCGGATGCGTCTGTACCTGCGTTAGGTTCAGTAAGACCGAAAGCACCGAGCTTCTTGCCTGATAACAGGTCAGGTAAATATTTCTGTTTCTGTTCTTCGTTACCCCAGTTAAAGATAGGCCAGCAGCATAATGAAGTATGAGCTGAGCAGATTACGCCTGTTGATGCGCAAACTCTTGATAACTCTTCTACAGTGATTGCATAGGAGATGTGGTCTCCGCCTGCTCCACCGTATTCAGTAGGGAATGGAATGCCAAGTAAACCATACTTAGCCATCTTTTCTACAGTTTCAACAGGGAATCTGTGTTCCTTGTCGATATCTGCAGCTAACGGTTCAACTTCGTTAACGGCAAATTCTCTTACCATTTTCTTTACGAATTCTTGTTCCTTCGTTAGTTGAAAGTTCATTTAAATGCCTCCTTAAATTATTAATAACGGCGTCCCTTGACTGAGGACTGAATCCGTGTTTCTAACTTGTTATTCCACGTCTAAGCACACGTTAAAGATATAACAACATACATTAATATTAAAACACTTTTTTGTCCAACTTGCAAGGTCTTTTTGCAGTACATGACGGAAAATGTCGTTTTTTCTGCAAAAGTTTCTGGGCCTTCCTTCAATTCTTCCATTTTTATACTTTTTCTGCCAGTTCTTTCAGTGTGTTCTTCTCAATTCTGTGCACCTGCACCTGTGAAAGCCCCATTATATCTGCCACCTGCTGCTGGGTCATGTCCCTGTAATATCGCAGAATAATCACCTGACGTTCTCTCGGCGGCAAACATGACACAGAATTTCTGAGATCTATGCTTGCAATGTTTTTATCCTCATTGTCCGTCCACAGATCTGCATTTTCATAATCCTCTATATTTTTCATTGCATCAGCGGCTGTAAGTGCCTCGGTTACTCTTTCGGCAGAAAGCCCTGTGAGCTCAGCCAGTTCCGAAATTCTGGGGGATACCCCGTTTACGGCAAAGAATTCGCTTTCCGCCCTTCTGACTGCGGCCACATCATTCTTAAGACTTCTGCTCACTTTAACCGCACCCCGATCCCTGAGCTGGGATCTGATTTCTCCGGCAATCATGGGTACAGCATATGTTGAGAATCTGAATCCCCTTTCCGGTTCAAATCGCCGGGCCGCCTTGATAAGCCCTATATATCCGATCTGAATAAGGTCGTCCAGTTCCTCGTCGCAGGCATAAGAAAGCCGCAGGGCTACCGACTTGACAAGACCGGCGTGCTCGCGGATCAGTTTTTCTTCTTTTTCGTTATCAGCGCCTTCCTGTCTGCCGCTGCAGACCTTTTTAGAATCCATAGTATGTATCCAGCTTTTTGATCATAGTCACTGTGGTTCCCTCTCCGGGCCTGGAATCCACCTTTATCTTGTCCATGAAGCTTTCCATAACCGTAAACCCCATGCCTGACCGTTCTTCGCCTGTATCTGTGGTAAAAAGAGGTTCCATAGCCTGTGCAATGTTCTCTATTCCCACTCCCTTATCACTTATTTTTACAACAATTGTGTCAGGTTTGATCATGCCCAGTTCCATAGTAACATTGCCGTAGCTTCCATCGGGGTACCCGTGAATTGCCGCATTGCTAAAAGCTTCCGAAACTGCTGTCTTGATTTCCGTCAGTTCATCAACTGTAGGATCCATCTCCGATGCATAGGCGGCTGCAACTGCCCTGGCAAGTCCCTGATTTTCCAGATCAGCCGCCATCTGTACTTTTATAACCTTTTCCATTACGAAACTTCCTTTCTGTTAAGGTATTCGACGGCTGCACCCACCGACTCCAGACAATCTATTATGGTGAATACCCCTGCCATATTGAGAATATTTCTCACTGCAGGCGAACAGCCTGTTATAGCGACCCGTCCGCCTGACTGACTAAGCTTTCTGTATCTTCCCAGTATTATGCCGATACCGGAGCTGTCCATAAATGTGACCCTCGAAAAGTCAAAAATCAGATCTCTGGACCCATACCCTTCCATAGTTTCATCTATATCGGCTCTGGCCTTTGCAGCGCTGTGGTGATCAATCTCTCCCAGCATCTCTGCAATAAGAATATTTCCTTTTATTCCGAAAATAATGTCCATTTCCAAAACCTCCTGTCTCATATTGATTATAAACCTGCCTGAGCCCAGTGTCTTTAGGAGATAAAGGCGAAAAAGGACTAGTTTTGTCGAATGTGTTGACGGCGAGGGAATATGTTGTAGGGCGTTACGGCATGCGTTCCACCTTTTTTGCTGTTTTTTTGATTTTGGTGGAAATTTTTATGCCAAGCCAGCCGCTTGATTATATGTAATAATATGTAAACAGTTGAAATTTCAAGGGTTTCGCTGTATGGCACTTTTTCAAGCTGTTCGCAGTCCACTTTTGAATCCAAAAAAACTCCACCTTTTTGCAAAAAATCGCAAAAATGGTGGAGTCATATGCGGAGTCATATACAGCGCGATGGAAAATGCAAAACAATTAAAGATAGTCCCTCATCTTTACAGCCAAACCTTCCTCCATGGAAATGAGCTTTTTGGCTATATCCTTGGAGTGCTCGTCTGCAGCCGCATACTGATTCAAATAGCGCGAAAGAGATTTCACACCCATATTGCAGCCGTCTGTAATTAAGTCTGCAATGGTGTGGTCCCCCGCGTCTACAGCCATCATGACATTAGTCTTTATCCATGACATACCCTTTGCCATGGCTTTGGGCTCCTTGTCGCACCTGCCGTAGCTTTCCAGCAGTTTTTCTGTTTCCTCGCCCAGACGGTTATGCTCATCTTTCGATGATGAGAGAATTTCTTTCAATTTCCTGTCCTCTGCAGATTCCAGTACCTCATCGATGGATGCCGTTCCCATCTTTATGCCTGCACTGCATTCTCTGAGCAGACTGATTGTATCCTCATGTACCATAATAACACCTCCTATCGAGGTATTATGTGCTTATACTTTAGTCTATATACGCAAACGGACATATGCTGATACACTTGCCGCAGGTGTCCGCACCTTTAAGGTGAGTCGTTTCTTTAGCAATAGCCTCGTTGTTGTTAAGTTCCTTCTGGCATACAAACTTGTCAATGTTTCCCTTATCAAGGGCCTTAGCAGGGCATATGTCAAAACATTTTCCGCAGCTGCCGTCTACATAGTAAAGACATTTTGGGCCATCGTAAGAAGGACTTGGCTTAAGACTGGCGTCTGTGATAACCGTGCAGAACCTTACAGCGCTGCCCTTTTCTGTAATAACCAGTCTGTTGGCACCAAATGATCCCAATCCTGCAATTACAGCAGCGCTTCTGTGTGACCACTTGCACTTGAGCTCTTTAGGGTCGTATGTATGTGTCGCCGGGATTTTTTCTCCTTTAAACCCCTGGCTCTTCAGCAGTTCTATAACGGCATCGCTGATTATTCCGAAGTGTTTGTTGATTTCTTCATAGGCCTCACCCCATTTTGCCGAACCGTGCTCCGTACCGCGAGGTTCTGCCGCAACATCTCTGGTAAAAGGAACGTAGAAGCTTATTACACTCTTTGCATCGGGAAGTATATCCGACGGAAGGAAATGCCATGGGCCGATAAGCTCTTTAAGCTTCGCAAACATTTCATCATCTGCAGCGGAAAATCCCACATGTGGTTCCCTGAAAAGGTCAGGTCTGTCAAGCTCCGCAAGTTTTTCCTTTATTGTTTCTGTAATTCTGTCTTCAAGCATCATTTTTTTGCCTTCTTTCTAAGTTGTTCTTTATGTTGGCATGCATGGCATTTTATGCGTTCGTTCTGATTATTCCGGTATGATATTTACTATTTCCTGAGACTTAACTGCCGCTTCAACCAAGGCCTCCACATCAAGCTTGCTCTCAGATTCCAGAATCCTCTCCAGTTTCGGCTTGGTAGTAGGATGTTTAGGCAGGAATACGGTACAGCAGTCCTCATAAGGAAGTATGGATGTTTCAAAAGTTCCGATTTCCTGGGCCTTTTCCATAATGTCCACCTTATCCATGGCGATAAGGGGACGCATAACAGGAAGGGAAACGCTGGCGTCGGTTACAACCAGAGCCTCTGCAGTCTGGCTGGCCACCTGTCCCAGATTTTCACCTGTGATAAGCATCATGCATCCTGTATCTTTTGCTATTTTTTCGGCTATACGCATCATGAAACGGCGCACCAGAATAGTTGTTTCTTCTTCAGGACAGTTGGTAACAATCTGTTCCTGTATAGGCAGCAGATTAATCACATGCATCTTGAATCTTCCGCAGTAGGAAGCCACTATGCGTGCAAGATCTTCCACCTTTTCCTGCGCACGCTGGCTGGTGTAAGGATATGAATGAAAGTGGACAGCTTCTATAAGCATGCCGCGCTTTGCCATCATCCATGTGGCTACCGGGCTGTCGATACCTCCGGAAAGCAGTGTAAGTCCCTTGCCGTTGGTTCCAAGAGGCAGTCCTCCGAAGCCCGGAATCTTGCCCTCGTATATATATGTGCGGTCGCTTCTAACGTCCACATGAAGAAGCACGTCCGGATTGTGCACATCCACCTTGAGCACCTTGCAGCCCACCAGCACCTTGGCGCCGATGATTCTGCCGATTTCAGGTGACTTTACGGGAAAAGTCTTGTCAGCACGCTTACCCTCAACCTTAAAGGTCTTAACACCTCTTTCTTCGATGAGGTTCATCATATACCTTACAGCCTCGTCGCCCATGGCGTTGAGTTCAGATGGTGCCTCTACCGCCTTGCTGATGGAAGCCACTCCGAATACCTTGGAGATTTCTTTAATGATGGCGTCAAGGTCAAGGTCTTTCTCCGCTCTCACAAAGATAAGTCCTTCATGTCTTCTCACATCCACGCCATTAAATGCTTTAAGGTTCTGCCTGATTCTGTCAACCAGCATTCTTTCGAAATAAGGCTTATTCATGCCTTTAAGAGCCACTTCGCCGCAGCGTACGATTAAAATATTCTGTTCATTCATTTTTTACTCCTCACTCCGGCAAAAGGGTTGGTGCCGGCTAAAAATATTATTTAAATGTGCTATCTGAAGCTGCCCAGTTTCCTGAACCGTGTTACAGCCTGTTTTACTTTATCCAGTACATAGTCCATTTCTTCTATGGTGTTGAACTCACTGAAGCTGAAGCGAATGGCGCTTTCAATCTCCCTGTCCTTAAGCCCCATGGCGGTGAGCACATGACTCTGTCCCTTTTTGTTTGAAGAGCATGCAGAGCCGGTTGATACGAATATTCCGTCCTGCTCAAGAGTATGAAGAATCACCTCTCCGCGTGTTCCCATAAAAGAAACGTTAAGCACTGAAGGACAGCAGGTTTCGTCCTCAGGGCTGTTTACAACCACATCAGAAATTTCTCTTCTGATTCCTTCAAGCAGATAGTTTCTCGCCGCAGCCATGGCCGCCGTCCTCTCAGCAAATGACTCAGACGCCATCTTAGCCGCCAGGCCGAAGCCAATTATGCCGGGTGTATTTTCTGTGCCCGACCGCATGTGACGTTCCTGACCGCCGCCTGCCATGAAGGGCTCGATGTTGATGCCCTTTCTTACATACATAACGCCTATTCCCTTAGGGCCGTGTATCTTGTGGCCGCTAGCCGATATAAAATCAACGCCCTGCCACTCTTTTTTTACATTTACGGGGATTTTGCCAAGAGCCTGGACGGCATCGCTGTGAAGCCATATCTTGGTGCCGTGAACCTTGTTGTATTCATCCTTCATGCGCGCGATTTCTCCAATAGGCATTATGGTACCCGCTTCGTTGTTTACTCCCATTATGGAAATCAGAATCGTATCCTCGGAAAGAGCCGCCTCAAGCCGGTCCACGTCAAGGTGACAGTGTCTGTCAACACCTATATACTCAACCTCAAAGCCGGCCTGCTCCAGCCTTTTTGCCGGTTCCAGCACTGCCGGATGCTCCACTGCAGATACGATAATTTTACGTCCCGTACGCTTTCTGGATGCTGCCGCACCGGCCAGAACAGTATTGTCCGACTCCGTTCCGCCGGAGGTAAAATATATTTCATCTTCTGATGCACCAAATACCGCACCAAGAGATTTTCTGGCTTCACGTACCTTTTTTTCTGCCGCAACGCCAAGGCTGTGCAGCGACGAAGGGTTTCCGTAGGTATCTCTCATAGCCTCCGCCATGGCATCCGTCACCCGGTCGTACTGTCTTGTAGTAGCACTGTTATCTAAATAAACCAACATCTATTTTTCGATTCCTCTCCTGAGATTTCTCCCTTAATTTGCTTCTATACACAAAGATAAGCAACGAAATACTCGCTGCTTATCACATTCTATCACATTATTGAATTTTTTTCCACATGAAATTTATATGCTTCATCTGCTCGTGGATGTTCTACATCAGTTCGCAGATAAGTTCTGAGAACTCTGCCGGATTATCTACTGACATGCCGGCGATGAGACGTGCCTGGGCATAGAGCAGTTTAGCATATTTGCCGAGCTTCTCATCATCTCCCGAAGCTGCAATTTCACGGAGCCTCTCCGCTACAGGATGCTGCTCATTGATTTCCAGAACCAGCTCCGCCTTGACCTTTTCATCCATAGGCATTGCGTTTAGTGTCTTTTCCATCTCCAAAGAGAGCGCTCCTTCTGATGTGAGACATACAGGGTGATTCTTAAGTTTGTTAGTGAATCTTACCCCAGCCAGTCCTGCATCTATGGCATCTCTCATCTTGGAAAGCATATCTGCTGATTCATCGTTAACCTTTTTCAGTGCCTCTTTTTCTTCCTCTGAGGAAATATCAAAGCTGTCGGCACAGATGTTTACGAAGGTCTTTCCATCGTACTGACCCAGCATCTGGAGGGCGAACTCATCAACCTGATCTGTCATATACAGCACTTCGAAGCCCTTTTCCTTGACCATATCTGTCTGAGGCAGCATTTTTATCTTATCGATGGTTTCACCGCAGGCATAATATATCTTATCCTGATCTTCCTTCATTCGTCCTACATACTCCTTGAGGGTTACCATGTCCTCTTCGGATGAAGAATAGTAAATCAGCAGATCCTGCAAAACATCTTTATGGAGACCGTATTCATTGTATATGCCATATTTGAGCTGTACACCTAATTCCTTGAAGAATTCCTTATAGCCTTCTCTGTCATCAGCAAGCATTTTAGCCAGCTCGTTCTTGATATTTCTTTCAATGTTCTTGGCTATAAGCTTCAGCTGACGGTCATGCTGCAGTATCTCTCTGGAAATATTCAGCGAAAGATCCGCACTGTCCACAAGGCCCTTGACGAAGCTGAAATAGTCAGGAACAAGATCAGGACATTTTTCCATGATCATGACTCCGTTGGAATAAAGAGCCAGTCCCTTTTCGAAGTCCTTGGTATAATAATCGTAGGAAGGCTTCTTTGGTATGAACATGAGGGCTGTGTATGAAACCACGCCGTCGGCGCTGGTATGAATAACTCTGGCCGGTTCATTAAAGTCATAGAATTTTTCGTGATAGTAGCTGTTATAGTCTTCCTCCGTCAGCTCGGATTTATTCTTTTTCCAGATAGGAACCATGCTGTTTATTACGTGTTCTTCGTTTTCATATACGAATTCGGGTTCTGCATCCTCCGGGGCATCTTCCGCCTTAGGAAGTTCCTTTCTGACCTGCTCCTCCATCTTGATCGGATAGGATATAT
>JALFXR010000245.1 GCA_022787405.1 Bacillota bacterium | reverse complement strand
AGCTGAGTGCCGCGGACGATGGAGTCATCTACGAATAGCAGGTTCTTGCCTTCGATGAGCTCATGAACAGGTATCTGTTTCATTTTTGCCACCTTGTCACGCTCCTTCTGGTTGGTAGGCATAAAGCTTCTCGGCCAGGTCGGGGTATATTTGATGAAAGGTCTTGCAAAAGGCACGCCGCTTTCGTTTGCATATCCGATGGCATGAGGTGTTCCGGAATCAGGCACTCCTCCTACATAATCCAGACCTTCTGCATTCTTTACTTCCATGTCATGGCGAGCCATGATTTCACCGTTGCGGTAGCGCATGGTCTCTACATTGATTCCCTCGTAGTTAGATGTTGGATAGCCGTAATATGACCATAAGAAGGCACATATTTTCATTTCCCTCTGCGGCTCTGCCAGCTGTGTAACCTTATCTGCGGTAATTTCAACTATTTCGCCCGGACCTAATTCTTTTTCATCTGAATATCCCAGCTTCTTATATGCAAAGGATTCGAAGGATACGCAGTATCCTTCCTCTCCCTTTCCGATGAGCACCGGAATTCTGCCCAGCCGGTCTCTTGCTGCGATTATGCTCCCATCATCTTTCAGGATAAGTATTGAGGCAGAACCTTCAATCTGATTCTGTGCAAACTTTATTCCCTCTACGAAATTACTCTTCTGGTTTATCAGTGCAGCAACCAGCTCTGTAGAGTTTATTCTGCCGCTTGTCATGGCGTCAAAATGTCCGCCGCTATATGACAGATAGTTTCCTATCAGAGATTCCGCATTGTTGATGCGTCCGATTATACATATGGCATAGGTTCCCAGACTTGAGCGTATGAGCAGAGGCTGCGGGTCAGAATCGCTTATACAGCCGATGGCTGAGCGGCCCTGCATCTCGTCAAATATATTTTCAAATTTTGTACGGAATGGTGAATTCTCAATATTGTGAATCTCCCTCTGCAGACCGATTTTATCGTCAAAGGCGGCCAGTCCGCCGCGACGGGTTCCAAGGTGTGAATGATAGTCCACTCCGAAGAAGACATCGATCATGCAGTCACTTTTTGAGGCTGCACCGAAAAATCCTCCCATTATTTTATGTCCTCCTTATTTTGCGAAGAAAAGTTCTGAAAGTGTCATAGGGTCGATATATTTTCCATCCTTGTATACACGCATATTTCCGGAAGCGATTTCGTCTATGAGCATTACCTTGCCGTCTGCATCGTATCCGAATTCGAACTTGATGTCATAAAGTACGAGGCCCTTTTCCTTAAGGTCATCTGCTACAATCTGAGTGATCTGCTGAGTCATAACCTTGATGTCATCATACTGTTCTGCAGTCATTACGCCCAGTGCGATAAGGCCGTCCTTGGTAACCAGCGGATCACCAAGTTCATCGTTCTTGAATGTGGTTTCCACATATGCAGGAAGGTCTGCTCCCTCTTCGATGTACTCGTTGTAACGACGGTAAAAACTTCCTACTGCCTTGTGACGGCAGATAACTTCAAGTCCGTGTCCGAAAACCTTTGCAGGAAGAACTTCCATAGTTGTGTTTTCAAGGTCTGCACTTACATAGTGAGTTTTTATTCCTGCCGCATTTACCTTCTCGAAGAAGTAGATGGACATACGAAGGTTTACATCACCAACGCCGTCTATAGTGAGTCCTACTGAGTTTTCACCCGGATCGAATACGCCGTCCTTGCCGGTGCAGTCGTCCTTAAACTTTAAGAGGTAGTTTCCGTTGTCAAGTGCAAATACATTTTTGGTTTTTCCGGTGTAAACAAGTGTCTTTTCCATTTTTTAAGCTCCTTTATCTTTTTATTTGGGGTTTATTTTGATTTTTGATTTAACTTATTTATTAACCTATTTATTGAACTGCTCTTCGATTTTGCGGTTCTTTGCCAGAACTGTCTCTTCGGCCTCTTTTCTCTTCTCTGTTAGGCGTGCTGCCAGTTCCTTATCTTCTATAGCCAGCATCTGTATGCAAAGCAAAGCGGCATTGACTGCTCCGTCTATGGCAACTGTGGCTACAGGTATTCCCGAAGGCATCTGTACAGTGGACAGAAGGGCATCAATGCCGTCTAAATTCGATGATTTTACAGGTACACCAACTACAGGAAGTGTGGTGTTAGCCGCAATGGCTCCTGCCAGGTGGGCTGCCTTTCCTGCAAAGGCGATAATAGCTCCGAATCCTGCTTCTCTGGCGTTTTTTGAAAAATCAGCAGCAGGCACAGGTGTCCTGTGAGCTGAATATACGTGTACCTCAAAAGGTACTCCATATTCTTTAAGAGTTCCGATAGCCTTTTCCACTACAGGAAGGTCGCTGTCAGAGCCCATTACCAATCCAATCTTTTTCATCTTCTCCTCCATTTTTTGAAATATAAAAGGGCATATTCGTACCTTAAATGCAAGGAACAAATACGCCCAGACGGTCGGCAATCCATGCTTCTTGCTTCCTTGCGGTTATCCGCATTTCCGTCAGTCACAAAAAGCTGTTCTTATGCCGATATTATATCAAGTTTTAGCCCTCATTGTCAAGGGTTCGACATGGGATTTTACATAGTTTCATCAAGCATTTTGAGGAACTCATCGCTGCAGTCTGACTTGACATAGGAATGAACTTCCTCAGGGAAGGTGCCTTCCTGAACCTCTTTCATGTATTCAGCAAAAGCCCCCATCATAATTTCCCCTACATTGGCAAATTTCTTCACGAATTTAGGTACAAAATCCATGTTCATTCCCAGCATGTCCTGGTATACGAGAACCTGTCCGTCACAGCCTGCACCGGCTCCGATTCCTATTGTAGGAATGGTAAGCTTCTTTGAAATAAGCTCCGAAAGTTTAGGTGGAGTGCACTCAAGGACTACGGAGAAAGCTCCTGCTTCCTGTACAGCATATGCATCTTCCAAAAGCTTTTTAGCCGCGTCTTCTCCCTTTCCCTGTACCTTGAATCCGCCGAAAGCGTTAACAGACTGCGGTGTCATTCCGATATGAGCCTGCACCGGAATTCCGGCATCTACGATAGCCTTTATCTGCTCCTTGACAGCTGCACCGCCCTCCAGCTTCACGGCATTTCCGCGGCCTTCCTTCATAAGTCTGCCGGCGTTGGTCACTGCTTCATAAACCGATGCCTGATATGACATGAAAGGCATATCCATTATAACCATGGTGTTGCTGCAGGCTCTTGATACGGCTCTGCTGTGGTGAATCATGTCCTCCATGGTAACGGAAAGTGTGTCAGGATATCCAAGCATGGTGTTTCCAAGGGAATCTCCCACCAGAATGGCATTGATGCCGGAAGCTTCAACGAGCTTGGCTGTAGTATAGTCATAGCAGGTGATTTCGGCAATACGCTGTCCCTGCTGCTTCATTTCTAAAAAGGTCTTCGCTGTAGTTTTCACGATTGTTTTCTCCCTTCGGTTTGTAAAATTACTTCTCTCAGGGGCTCATAGCCCCTCTGTGGATTTTTTGTTTCTGCCATATCCGCCAGTTTCAGGCTGAGAAGTCTGTAAAGTTCTCTTGTGTCTTCAGACGGCATGCTGGCTATGTGCTTTTTTACTGTCTGCACATCGCATCGTTCTGCAGGACCTGTAAGTGCTGCTATAGCTCCGTCCTCCAGAATATGCTTCACATTGCTGCTTATCAGCGGTTTAAGAGCTTCCGCTGCCATCTCCGGCGAAAATCCGCAGACTGAAAGCAGATCCTGGCTCTGCTGCACAAGACCGCAGACCAGATTGCTGGCCATGGCGCAAGCTGCATGATAAAGAATTTTGTTCTTTGCCTCTATACGCTGAGTTCTGCATCCCAATTCCCCAAGCATATCTTCAAATTCCGGCAGATATTCCGCCTCGCCTTCAAGGCAAAAAAAAGCATCCGATAATTCCCTGTAAGCCTCATATTTGCTGCTTATTGGGAAAAGCGGATGGATGGAGAAGCCATGTGCTCCGGTTTTCTCAATGTCCGGGAAAGCATCCCCTGACGACATGGCGCCGCTGCAATGGCATATGTACTTATCGTTGATTTCATACCGGCTTATCTGCCGATATACCTCTGTAATCGCTCTGTCGGGAACGGTTATAAAAATTGCGTCGCTGTCTTCAATGAGTTTCTCTAAGTTATCATAAAATGAAGAATCAGTAAACGCCGCGGCCTGGCGGGCGCTTTCCGGGTTCCGGCTGCAGTAGCCGGTAATTTTGATGCCTCCCTGAGAAAAAAACTTTCCCAGAGTAAAGCCAACCTTTCCTGCTCCGATAATGCCTGTCTTCATGCTGCCACCTCCCTTTCGCAAGTGTGACGCAATCTATGGCCGTACCTTATAAAGCTCAATTTCAACGGTATCGCTTCCCCATTAGGAATGCCACCCATCTTATATATTGTACCATTTTCATGGTTGATTGTAAAGGTTGTAAAGTTCAGGAATTAAAAACATCTCACCGCCTCCACCGTTATACGGCTCCTGCGCCATTTCCCTTTTGGCGGTTTCCCGACAGTATGTAAAAGAGGACGCCCAACACGATCCACATAACCAGACAAACTCTGGACTCAAAGGCCAGATATGAAGGCATCCCCGGCACCACGAGAAGCACCACGAAAACCGCCGAAAAAGCAGTCCCCAGCACCGACAGGCCCTTGAGTACCGGCTTCCTTTCCTGAGTATTCGTGCGAAGAGTCTTAAGGGTAGAAAGGCAGGTATATCCATATCCTATAGCCGCACCTATGGAGGACATATCCACAATCCAGCCAAGAACCTCCCTCCCGAACCATGGCGCCGTCAGAGATATGATCATTACAAAGATAATGGCATTCTTAGGAGTTTTGTGCTTTTCGTCAATTTTTGCAAACCATGACGGCAACGCTTTTCCCCTTGCCATTGAATACAAAAGCCTGCTGGTTGCCATATAAAAGCCCATAATTCCGGAAAGCACGGCGCATATAAGAGCAATGCCCAGAAAGACCAGACCCGCTTTGCCCATTATGATCTCAACAGCCTCGCCCGTAGGCCAGTCATAGCCCTTGGCAAGCATCTCCTCCCAAGGCATGACGGAGGCGGTAATCGTGTTGAGAGCCACGTATACAAACCCTCCGAAAAGTATAGCGATAACCATTATGCCGTTGGCTTTTTTAGGCGAAAAGTTAAACTCCTCCGCAGCCTGAGGAATTGAGTCAAAGCCCACAAATGCCCACGGCGCCACCGCCACAATGGAGATTACCGCAGCAAAGGTACTCTTTCCCTCCGGAACCGCCGGCGACAAATTGGAAAACTCCGCTTCGGTATTCATTATGGTCGCGATGACAAGCACTATCACGGAGGCCACCAATGCCAGAGTCATGACGGTCTGCACCCACCCCGCCACGCTGATACCCTTTATGGAAAGGGCAGCGAATATGATAAGAGCCAACGAAGCCAGTACGATTTCTCCCGCGTAGATATCCCAGCCCGCGACGGAATAGAGATAACCCACCTCAAGAAGCCCTCCGAGGAGCTTGCGGCTCACAAGACCGAGAGCCGTCGCGTTAAGCGGAACGATAGCAAGATATGAAAGGCTCAAAAACCATCCGCATATATAAGCATGCTTCTTTCCGAAGGAGTTTGCCGCAAAGGTATACTCCCCTCCGGCTACGGGACATTTTTGTATCATATAGCCATAACACATGGCTATGGTAATCATTATCAGCGCCCCCACGGACATTCCGATAAAGGTGCCCAGCGTTCCCGCCTTCGGAAGAAAGGTGGTCCCCGGCATTACAAAGGCTCCCCAGCCGATGATGCTCCCCAAAGCGAGAGCCCATACGTTAAGAGGGTTCAGTTTTCTTTCCAGCTTTAAATCTTTTTGTAAATCTTTTTTATCGTCCATTTTGACTGTGACTCCTTTTGACATGATAATTCCTTCCAGTGTATGATATACGAACTTATCTTAGCATATTTTTACCTTCCTGTCACACATTTTTCGCAAGTAAAAATGATGGAGCATATCTTGACATAAATTCCCCATAGAGGGTAAAATAGTGTTATTTATAAGCGAAAGGATGAAGTCTCGTGAACAGTATAAGATATTATTTGGACGCGCCGGAAAGACGTAAAATATTAGACAAGAGAAAAGAAGAGTACATCGACTATGTCAGCAGTCAGACCGGCTGGAACAGGGAAAAGGCAAAAAAGGAAATGGACAGCTTCGCCACGCAGGGCATAAACTACCGTTTCTATGTGAAAAAGCGTTTTTGGAGCAGAACCGGCAAAAAGCTGGAAGTCAGCATAAAAAATACCTTGCGAAACAGAAAATACGATAAGTTCAGCCTCCGCAAGCACGCTGAGCTGGTGTCCGGTGAAAGCGGCTGGTCCGTAAGAAAAGCAAAAGAGGAAATACTCAAGTCAAACCTCTACACGGAATGTTCGCCGCGGGACTATTACCAGTTCCACTTTTGGGACAAGTCCCTAGATGAGCAGAAGGCCTATTACACCAAGGGTACAGTCGAACGAATGATTATGAAGTACAACACTGATATAGAAGAGGTGGGGGTAATCAGGGACAAAGAAAAGTTTTCCCTGCAGTTCGGCGATCTTTTCAACCGTGTATGGTTTATTAACCGCAATATTACCTTTGAGGATTATCTCGAAAAAACAGAAGGGCTCAGCTCTCTTATATGCAAACCTGTCTTCGGAACCCACGGCGAGGGCGTGGAAAAGTTCGAGATACCGACTGATAAAAAAGGAAAGAAAGAGCTCTATGACATGATTATGTCCATGGAAAAAAGCCAGTGCGAGGAATACATCGTGCAGCACCACGCAATTTCGGAATTTTGCAGTTCATCGGTTAATACCGTCCGGCTGGTAACTCTTATGGATTTTGACGACAATATCCACTATATGTACTCTGTCCTCAGAATGGGTACCGGCGGACTCATCGACGGCTTTGACGGCGGCGGCATCTTCGCGCCTGTGGATGTGGAAACAGGCGTTATTTGCAGGGATGGGATGAATCTTGATAACAAGTTTTTCGAAGTCCACCCTGTATCTGGTAAGAAAATTAAGGGCTTTCAGGTTCCCCACTGGGATGAAGTTCTGACTCTGGCTGCCACAGCTGCGAAGCGTTTCAAAGGCGTTCGTATGGTCGGTTGGGACATTGCGGTCACGGAAGAAGGCGTGTCTCTCATAGAAGGCAACTCCGAATCCAACTATCAGTTCGCCCAACTCCCTTATGTACCCGAGGGAAAAGGCGTGAGGTACAAATTCGAACCATTCTTATAATGGTTGCCTTTATGTCATTACATAAAAAACTCCACCATTTCGGCAGTTTTTTGCAAAAATGGTGGAGTGACAACCTTCCCTATTTAACTTTGTGCTCTGCGTCGCAGTAAGCGCAGCGGTAAATCTTGTTTTCCTTGTCCACAAGCTTGAAGGTGTGGACGATTTCCTGCTCCACGGAAGTGATGCAGCGAGGGTTTTTGCACTTTACTACATTTTTAAGAGTCTGTGGAAGCTCCATGTGGTGCTTTCTTTCCAGCTTGCCGTCCTTTACGATGTTTACGGTGATGTTGCTGTCGATGTAACCAAGCACATCATAGTCAAGGTCGATAATCTGGTCGATTTTGATAATGTCCTTTTTGCCGTACTTGGCACTGTCTGCATTCTGGATGATTGCCACACAATTGTTTATCTTGTCAAGTCCAAGGAGTTCATAAATCTGCATGCTCTTTCCTGCCTTGATATGGTCTAATACGATACCTGTCTTTACTCCGTCTATATTCATTTTCTTACCTCCTGAAATTTACCTTTAGTTGTCCTGAAATCCTTTAATTATGCTTCTCTCTTGATTCCAAGAAGGAACAGGATGAGAGCCATTCTGATGTGCTTACCGCAAAGTGCCTGGAAGAAATAGCATGCTCTCGGGTCATCGTCAACCTCTACTGAGATTTCGTTTACTCTAGGCAGCGGATGCATGATTGTAAGGTCTTCCTTTGCTGCCTGAAGCTTGTCAAGGTCAAGGATATAGCTGTCTTTAAGTCTGATGTAGTCTTCTTCGTTGAAGAAACGTTCCTTCTGAACTCTTGTCATGTAAAGGATGTCCAGCTCAGGCATAGCTTCTTCAAGAGTTTCAACTTCTTTCCACTCTGCTCCTGCAGCGTTCATTTTCTCCTTTATGTATTCAGGTACTGCCAGCTCCTGCGGTGAAATGAGCACAAATTTGATGCCTTCATAGCGAAGCATTGCTTCGATGAGTGAATGAACGGTTCTGCCGAATTTAAGGTCACCGCAGAGACCGATAGTCATATTGTTTAATCTGCCTTTCTTTCTCTTGATGGTGAGAAGGTCGGTCAGTGTCTGAGTCGGATGGAAATGTCCGCCGTCACCTGCGTTGATAATAGGAACTGTGGTTCTCTGTGCACCTACAATAGGAGCACCTTCCTTAGGGTGGCGCATTGCGATGATGTCAACATAGCAGCCTACTGTCTGAATTGTGTCGCTTACGCTTTCGCCCTTGGCTGCTGAGCTGGAGTTAGCTGATGAAAATCCAAGTACGCTGCCGCCCAGTTCGAGCATTGCTGCTTCAAAACTGAGTCTGGTTCTGGTACTCGGTTCGAAGAAAAGTGTGGCAAGCTTCTTGTGTGCGCAGATGTTTTCGTATGCGCTGTGGTTGGCTACGATATCGTCTGCGGTAGCTATAAGTCCGTCGATTTCTTCAACAGTTAAGTCGGTGATGTTGATTAAGTTTCTGATTTCGCTCATTGATTTGTCCTCCGTTATTTGATCTATTTCATCCAGCTTTCATCGGCCGGGTTTTCTCTGAATTTTAAAATGCGTTCCTTGTCTTCTGCCTTGATATACCCTGTCTCTGCGGCAACCTCAACCAGAGCGTCCAGATCGCAGAGGCTTACATTTTTAACATCTGCTTCTGCCATGCGGTCAATACCCTTTTTCATTCCATATGTAAAGATACTTGCAATTCCAAGGACATCTGCTCCTGCTTCTCTCAGCACCTTTACAGTGTCGATAGCTGAGCCGCCGGTGGAAATAAGGTCTTCGATAACTACAACCTTCTGGCCCGGAAGGAGTTTTCCTTCTATCTGATTGGTTCTGCCGTGATCCTTGGCCGAGCTTCTTACATAACCCATAGGAAGGTTCATAAGATGTCCCACGATAGCTGCATGAGCAATTCCTGCAGTGCTGGTTCCCATGAGAACTTCACAGTCAGGGTAGTTTTCTTTTACTGTCTGAACCAGTCCTTCTTCCACCTTTGTTCTTACTTCCGGTGCAGTGAGAGTAAGACGATTGTCGCAGTAAATAGGGCTCTTGATTCCGCTTGCCCATGTAAAAGGCTCCTCCGGTCTTAAGAAAACCGCTTCTATGCTAAGCAGTCCTTTTGCAATTTCTTTCTTTAAATCCATTTTGTATCTCCTTTCGCCAGCTGTACGCCGTCAAATCACATTCATATCATTAATCTACAAATTCTTTAATGCATCTTCTGTATGCTGCTACAGGGTCTTGTGCCTGAGTAATCGGGCGGCCTACTACGATGTAGTCTGAGCCCAGTTCCTTTGCCTTTTCCGGTGTAGTTACACGAACCTGGTCACCCTTGTCTCCGTCAGCAAAACGAACTCCCGGCGTTACGGTGAGGAATTCCTTGCCGCATGTTTCATGTACTGCCGGGCTTTCCAGCGGTGAACATACCACTCCGTCAAGACCTGCCGCCTTAGCATTGGAAGCGTAATGCATAACCACCTTTTCCAGAGGCTCATTTATGAGAAGGTCACGCTCCATTCTTTCCTGGTCTGTGGATGTCAGCTGGGTTACTGCTATGAGCAATGGTCTGGTGCCGTCAGGGCGTGTCAGTCCTTCAACTGCCGCTTTCATCATTGCAACGGTTCCGGCAGCGTGGAGGTTGCACATGTCCACATCAAGGCGTGAAAGCACCGCCATAGCCTTTTTTACTGTGTTAGGTATATCGTGGAGTTTAAGATCCAGGAAAATCTTATGTCCTCTTCTCTTGATTTCTCTTACGATTTCCGGTCCCTCTGCATAAAACAGTTCCATGCCGATTTTTACATAAGGCTTTTCCTCAGTAAAATTATCAAGAAATCTCAGTGTTTCCTCTGCAGTGTTAAAATCGCATGCTACAATTACATCCTTACCCATCAGTGTGCTCCTCCTATAATATCGCTCAGTTTTTTAATATTGTATTTATCCATTACCTCCGGCAGCTTCTCGATTATTTCCTTAGCTGCGAAAGGGTTAATCAGGTTTGCCGCACCGATTTCAACAGCTGAGGCACCTGCCATCATCATCTCAATTACTTCTTCTGCTGTAGACACTCCGCCCATTCCCACTACAGGAATCTTTACCGCATCGTACACCTGGTAGACCATCCTCAAAGCCACCGGCAGAATTGCGTGTCCGCTGAAGCCCCCCATCTTGTTGGCGATTACCGGCTTGCCTGTCTTAAGGTTTATCCTCATTCCCAGCAAAGTGTTTATGAGGCTTATTCCGTCAGCTCCTGCTGCCTCGCAGGCTCTGGCGATTTCAGTTATGTCGGTTACATTAGGGGAAAGCTTGATTAAAAGCGGTTTGTCAGTCACCTTTCTTACCGCTGCCGTTACTTCGGCTGCCGCATCAGGGCAGGTTCCAAAGGCCATGCCGCCGCCATGTACATTAGGGCAGCTTATGTTGACCTCAAACCATCCGATCTGCTCTTTTGCTGCCTCATCGGCCTCAAAACGTCTCACCGTCTCCACATAGTCATCCACAGAAAACCCGCTCACATTGGCCATTACAGGCTTATGGAAAACCTGTCCCAGCTTTGGAAGTTCCTCTGCGATTACAGCATCAACTCCCGAGTTCTGAAGTCCCACTGCATTTATCATTCCGTCAGGGCATTCTGCGATTCTCGGCGTCGGATTTCCGAAGCGGGGCTCCAGAGTGGTTCCCTTAAATGAGAAAGTTCCCAGACAGTTTATGTCGTAAAGTTCGGCAAACTCATATCCGTAACCGAAGGTGCCGGAAGCGGGAATTACAGGGTTGTCAAGTGTTATGCCGCAAAGGCTTGTCTTAATATCTACCATATGATTTCCTCCCTTTCCAGAACCGGCCCGTCCTTGCAGATTCTCTTGTTTCCGTATTTTGTCTTGCATGAGCATCCCATGCAGGCTCCAAAGCCGCAGCCCATTCTTTCTTCGAAGCTGTACTGGCCTGAAGTTTTTGCTATACCTTCGATAGCCTTGAACATAGGCATAGGTCCGCAGGTGAAGAAGTAGGTGTACTCCAGTTCCTTCATCACATCGGTGACGAATCCCCTGGTTCCTACGCTGCCGTCTGCAGTAGCGATGTAAAGCTCTGCACCCAGCTTCTCGAATTCATCTTTATAAAACACCTCTTCGGCTGTGTTGAATCCGAGGATTACCTGAGGCTTTACACCCTTTGCTATGAGGGCCTTTGCCAGTCCGTACATCGGCGGAACTCCTGCGCCGCCTCCGATGAGCACAGGTTTCTCTCCTTCTTTGACTGCATCGATGTTATAGCCGTTTCCCAGACCTGTGAGGATATCAAGGCTCTCCCCCGGCTTCATCTCAGCCATGGCCTCTGTGCCATGACCTACCGTCTTGTATATAATGGTCAGGCTTTCATCATCCCAGTCACATATGGATATAGGTCTTCTAAGGAAGAAACCTTCCAGTTTGATGTTTACAAACTGTCCCGGCGCTGTTACTGCCGATGTATCACCTGCAAGCACCATTTCAAAGGTGTTCTTTGCAATTTCATTGTTTGATACTATCTCAAATATACTCTGTTTCATTTTTCTTTGTGTATTTCTCCTACTCCTGTCCGGATTCCCAGACCTTTTTGCCACCTACCACATTAAGCAGGCATCTGCCGTAAACTTCTTCTCCAGCAAAAGGCGTTGCTCTGCCCTTAGTTTTAAATTCCGCCGGATCGATTTCATACTCCTCGCTGATGTTCCAAACCGCAAAATCACCGTTTTCCTCTGCTGCAGGAAGTCCGAACCGTTTTCTCGGGTTTTCGCTCATCAGCTTCATCGCCTGCTCCATGGTGATGATGCCCGGCTTAATCAGCTTAGTGTATATAATCGGGAAAGCTGTTTCGAGTCCTACTACGCCCATAGCGCTTTTTTCAAGGCCTCTGGCCTTCTCGGCTTCGCTGTGAGGCGCATGGTCTGTGGCTATCATGTCGATGGTTCCGTCGAGGATTCCTTCTATGAGTGCTTCTCTGTCCTCCGAACTTCTGATAGGCGGGTTCATCTTGAAGCGTCCGTCTTCCTTTAGGTCCTCGTCGCAAAGTACCAGGTAATGAGGCGCTGTTTCGCAGGTTACATCCACTCCCGCTGCTTTAGCTGCTCTGATTACCTCCACGCTTTCCTTAGTTGAAATGTGGCACACATGGTAGGATGCGCCGGTTTCTTCAGCCAGCTTAAGGTCTCTTTCTATAGGCTTCCACTCGCTTTCTGAGCATATACCCTTGTGACCGTGAGCTGCTGCATATTTTCCGTCGTGAATGTAACCGCCTGCCCGAAGGTCCATATCCTCGCAATGAGCCACAATAATTTTGCCCAATTTTTTAGCGCGCACCATAGCTTCACGCATAAGGTCTTCGTCGTTGAGTCCTACCCCGTCATCGCTGAATGCAATTACATCAGGTGCCATGGCCTCAAGGTCAGCAAGTTCTCTGCCACGTTCCCCTACGGTGATAGCTCCGTAAGGAATTACGTTTATCACTGCATCCTTTTCTATAATGTCAAGCTGTTCTCTCAGGTGCGCCTTGCTGTCAGGTACAGGGTTCAGATTAGGCATGGTGCATACCCAGCCGTAACCGCCCTTTGCTGCCGCCAGGGTTCCTGTAGCTATGCTCTCCTTATAAAAAAATCCCGGCTCCCGAAGATGAACGTGTACATCTGCGAAAGAAGGGATAATAATTGCGTTTTCATCAAGTCCGGCAAAAATGGAGTCAAATTCCCTCTTTGCCCTTTCGTTTAAGCTGTCAGTGTGTATGAAAATGTTTTTCACGCTGTTCATACTGTTCCTCCGTACAAAAAAACTTGCCTCACGGCAAGCTAAGTACATAACAATCCCAGGGCACAACCTGCCCCGATTCCTCTTATGACCATCTTGCCGATATCTCTGTATCGTCTTAAAGATTTTTTCCACTGATGATTGTAGCATAGGCAAAGGACCGATGTCAAGAGAAATTCTGACACCGGCCCCACTTTTCTTTGAGTTGTTTTGATTAAATAAACTTATCCAGTTCCTGCTCCACCTCTTTAAACTTTTTAACCTTAGGATTATCATAAATCCTGCCTCTTGTGACAACCATACTGATGTTTCGCAGCGCCTGCAGGTTTTCAAGAGGGTTATCCTGAGTCACAACGAAATCCGCATCCTTTCCTGCCTCAATAGTTCCTG
>JALFXR010000188.1 GCA_022787405.1 Bacillota bacterium | reverse complement strand
ATTATGGATTCCTTTCCCCTCTTTCTGTATATCTTGAATTCGCCTCTGTTGAAATTAAAGGACGAAACGTTAAGCTGCTGCAGTTCTGAAAGTCTGAGGCCGTAAGTCAGGAAAAGTATCAGTATGGCTTTGTCGCGCTTTTTAGTCTTTTCCCAGTATGAACGTTCATGGTCAGTAAGTCCAGTACCGTTTGATACAGCATCCAGCATTATCATGACCTCATCATCCTGAAGAGCCTTGATTTCCCTTTCGCCGGGTTTAGGAACACGGATGGGGTCGAAACCGTCAGTTATATTTTTTGAGAGAAGTTCGTCTCTATAAAGCTGTTTGAACATAACTGAAACTGAAGATTTCTTGCGGGCCAGAGACTTGTTGGAGTTTTCATATATATATAAGGCATCTCCTGTATCAACTTTATATTTGCGGCAGTAGTCTATGAACATGTTGACGTCAACAGCCTTTACCTGCTCAAGATCCGAAAGCTTAATCTTATCAATGGTTTCAGCTTCCGTAAGATCTGTTTCTTCTATAAGATACTTAAAGAAAAAGCGTATGTCATGGAGATATGCAAGGCGTGTTGCGGGCAGCACATTTCCTTTAAGGTATGAAAAGAAGCCGCGCAGAAACTTAGGCAGCTGATTTTCTATTTCTTCACACTCCAGATAAATGTCGTTTTCCTTCTTGATTACATTGTCTGGTCTGTCGCTCTTGTTAAGAATTTTTATATTCCTTGTGTCTGTAGCCATTTTATTATCTCTCCGACTGCATCTTCATCGTTAGCGTATTCACTAAGGTTAAACCATTTCATATCTTCATACCTGCGGAACCATGTGAGCTGACGCTTAGCCAGATGGCGGCTGTTCTTTTTTATAAGGTCTATAGCTTCCTGCTGGCTGTAAAGACCGTCGAAAAAGCCGATAACCTCCTTATATCCTATACCTTTCATGGATATATCGTCTTCGTCCAGACCCATCTCCAGAAGCTCCTCCACCTCGCTGAAAAGCCCCTGTTCAACCATAATGTCCACCCTTCTGTTTATTCTATCATAAAGTTCAGGACGATTTCTTGTCAATCCTATTAAGATTGCATCATAATCCTTACATTTTTCATTACAATTTTTAAAATCAGCTATGCTGTTTCCGCTGATTGCTCCTTCCAGAGCACGTATAACCTTTTTCACGTTATTTGGATGTATGCGCTCTGCTGCCTCAGGATCGGTTTCTTTAAGCTTGTTATAAATGTACTCCGGTCCGAAAAGCTCCGCTTCGTTTTCAAGTGTGGATCTGAGTTCCATGTCAACAGATGCTCCGCTGAAATCCATTTCGTAGAGAATACTGTTAAGATACAGTCCTGTACCACCTTCAATCACAGGAGTTTTTCCACGTCTGAAAATATCATCTATGGCTGCTCTGGCCATCTCTGAGTACCTGGCAACGCTGAAAGGCTCTTTAGGGTCTATCTGGTCCACAAGCCAGTGCTTTACTTGAGCTTGTTCTTCAGCCGTAGGCTTGGCGCTTCCAATGTTCATGTACTTGTAAAGCTGCATGGAATCACATGATACTATTTCACCGTTAAAAGCCTTGGCAGTTTCTATTGCATATTTAGTTTTTCCAACGGCTGTAGGGCCTGCAACAGCAATGATTTTTCTCATTTTAAACTCTCTTGAACATTTTTTCTATTTCGTAATGTGTCAGGCGGATAAAGGTCGGTCTGCCGTGAGGACAGCTGAAAGGATTAATGCATGAAGAAAGGTCATTTATAAGTGCCCTTATTTCATCCATACGGAGTACGTCATTGGCTTTCACAGCCGCTTTACAGGACATCATTATCAGTTTGTCTATTACAACTTTATTGGATAAGTTGGTACTGTCATTTATGTTCTCTATAAACTGATTAACGAAATCTTCAGCTTCGGAAAGCTCCATAAACATTGGAATTTCAGTAATTCTGAATGTACCTGAACCAAACTCGTCTATTGTGAATCCCATTTTGGCAAGAGCGTCAAGCCAGTCAAAATGATTTTCACTTACAGCTAAAGAAACATTGATAATAAGCGGAACCAGCAAAGACTGTCTTGCTTTTTCGCTGCTTTCATATTCACCCACAAGCTTTTCATAAAAAATTCTTTCGTGAGCAGCATGCTGGTCAATGAGATAGAAGCTTGATCCGTCTACCGCTGTAATGTATGTATCAAATATAACGCCTGTAATCTCCAGTTCGCTGAAATCAAAAGGTTTCAGCTGCGGCTCATATATTTCGATTGATGGACCGGTACCCTCTTCATGATGAATGGCTTTTGTTGAAGTTTCTTCAGAAGCAGGATTTTCTATAGTCGATAATAATTGTTTTATGTCAACTTGATCTTCTTTTCTTGAAATCTTTTCAGGCTCTTTTTCTCTGAAAGGTTCAAACACTCTTTCATATACTTTGGAAGGGCTGATTTTCTTATCCATATTTCTGAAAAGATTGCCTGCATCCACAACAGCATCCTTTGTGGATAGAGCGTCCCTGATTGCCCGGGAAATGAAATCCGTAACCAGTGTCTCATGATCAAATCTGACTTCTCTCTTATTGGGATGTATGTTTACATCTATGGTGTGCGGATCGACATGCAGAAAAAGATATGTGACAGGATACCTGCCCTCAAAAAGACGCTCCTTATAGCCTGCTGTAACGCCTCTTTCTATAACCTTACTGGACACAACCCTGCCGTTTACGAAAAAAATCTGGCTTCCGCGGGTTGTCTTGCTGAAAGCAGGCGTGGAAATATAGCCTTCTATTTCTATACCATCTTCCTTAAAACTTACAGGAACCATGTTACGTGCATCCACATCGTTGTATACCCTGAGAATAGTATTCAGTCTGTTCCCGTCGCCAAGGGTTGAAAACAGTATTTTTCCATTGTTAATAAGTCGGAATTTAACATTCTTATAGGCCAGAGCCATCTGTGATATGAAGTCGATAATAAGTCCACTTTCTGCAGAATCTGTTTTCATAAACTTGAGACGTGCGGGCGTATTGTAAAATAAATCCGTTATCACTATTGTGGTCCCATCCGGACATCCTGTCTGCTCCTTTAGGATTACAGCACCTCCGTGCAGTACCAGTCTTGTTCCCGTTTTGCGATCGGCTGTCTTGGTTACAAGCTCTGTTCTGGTTACCGCTGCAATGGATGCAAGTGCTTCTCCTCTGAAACCGAGAGTGTCTATGGCGTCAAGGTCGGAAGCAGTTTCGATTTTGCTGGTGGCATGACGAAGAAAGGCTGTTTCTACCTCCTCACAAGGGATTCCACAGCCATTATCAGTAACTCTTATATAGGTTTTACCGCCGTTTTTTATCTCTACAACCAGGTTGTCGGCGCCTGCGTCAAGAGCGTTTTCCACAAGTTCCTTGACTATTGAAATGGGCCGCTCTATGACTTCTCCTGCAGCGATTTTATCTGCCACATTTTTGTCGAGAACTTTGATCATGAATTTCTTCCTTTAATTCCTCAAGTATTTTGATGGCCTGTGAAGGCGTTATTTCCATAAGGTTGATAGCTCTTATCTTCTCGGCCACAGGGTCGGGTGCAAAGAATGAAAGCTGAGCAGGCTCTTCGAATCTTGGAGTTGCCAAACATTTTACATGAACACTGCTGCCGTTTTCCAGTTCTGAAAGCTTTTCCTGGGCTCTATCAAGAAGGCTGTTAGGTATCCCAGCAAGCTTGGCCACGTGAATTCCGTAGCTTCTGCTGGCTGAGCCCTCCACAATTTTATGCAGAAAAACTATGTTGCCATTCTGCTCAGCCACATCAACGTTAAGGTTTTTTACTCCGTTTATCTGCTCTTCAAGCACGGTAAGCTCATGGTAATGAGTAGCAAAAAGTGTCCTTATATGAGTTTTTTCATTGCAGAGATGCTCAACTGCAGCCCACGCGATAGAAAGCCCGTCGTAGGTGCTGGTGCCTCTGCCAATCTCGTCAAGAATAATAAGGCTGCGGCTGCGTGCATTATTTAAAATATATGCCAGCTCGCTCATTTCTACAAAGAATGTGGACTGACCCTGAGCCAGATTATCCGATGCTCCGATTCGTGTGAATATTCTGTCTACAACACCGATTCTGGCCATCTCACATGGAACGAAACATCCTGCCTGAGCCATGAGAACAATCAGTGCAGTCTGCCGCATATAGGTGGATTTGCCGGCCATATTAGGACCTGTTATCAGTAGCATGCTTGAATCTGCATCATTGATATAGGTATCGTTGGAAACGAATAATCCGTCTGAAACAGCCTGTTCTATTACGGGATGACGGCCTTTCACGATTTCAATTTCCATAGAATCATCTATTACAGGTTTAACATAGCCCCGACGCTCGCTGACATGAGCGAATGAAGCTAGCACATCAAGCGTTGAAATTGCTGCAGATGTTTTCTGTATATCTGCAATATACCCCTGGATATAGCCTCTCACCTCAGTGAACAGCTCATACTCCATCTGATTTATCTTGGTCTCCGCATTGAGAACAAGATTCTCCATTTCTTTAAGCTCAGGGGTTATGAAACGTTCGGCATTGGCCAGAGTCTGCTTTCTTATATAGTTTTCCGGAATCAGGTCAAAATATGAACGGGTTACTTCCAGGTAATAGCCAAAGACACGATTATATCCGACTTTAAGATTTTTAATTCCAGTACGTTCTCTTTCAGTATTTTCAAGATTGGATATCCAGGTCTTGCCGTCTTTTATTGAAAATTTAAGGTTGTCAAGTTCTTCTGAATAACCTTCTTTAATCAGACCGCCCTCCTTGATAACAAAAGGCGGTTCTTCACAGATTGATTTGTTTATTATATTATAAATGTCTGTAAGACAGTCTATTTCGTCATTTATATGAATTAAAATTTCAGAGCAGGCAGATCCAAGCTCTGACTTGATTTCAGGCAGTACGGCAATGGAGTTTCTAAGAGCAATTAAATCTTTGCCGTTGGCATTGCCGCAGGCTATGCGGCCTGCCAGCCTTTCAAAGTCATATATATGCTTGAGGCTTTCTTTTATGTTATTGCGCATGAGCAGATTGGAATACAGTTCCTCCACTCCGTCAAGGCGCAGGTTTATTTCTGATGAATTGTTAAGTGGTTCTCTGAGCCACTGACGCATTTTGCG
>JALFXR010000158.1 GCA_022787405.1 Bacillota bacterium | reverse complement strand
ATAAAATGAAATTTTTCCAAAAAGCATAAACAGCACCGTCACAGCCGGAACTATGGAAACAAAAGCAAAAGCCCTCATGCTCCTGTCCGTTCCCATATCCAATGTAATCTTAAGAAGGATGCGTATGTGGTCATATATCATGTTATCAGCACCCTCATTCCCGTTCTTTCCTTTCTTTTTAACCACTGTCTCCTCTCTGAAACCTCTCATCCAGTTTGCTCCCGTCTCTTTTATCAGAAGCCTTGTTTCCATGATTGTGTTCCACATGAGGACAGTTAAACCGGCTCCCAGCAGAAATAATAAAAACAGTTCCGCCATATTTTCTATCCCTCCTTCTGCGGATTTTCCATCAGCTGCGGCCGATAATAGCGGGGATATATTACGTTTTTCTCTTTTATAGGATTTCTTTTTTCAAGCTCTCGCATTATTCTCTCCATTTCTTTCATGCCTTCACGATTCAGGCTTCCTATCTTTTTCTTATCGTCACCCATGTGAAACTTCCACTGCCAGTCATCAGAAACAGCATCGTAACTGCACAGCAGATGAATAGACGGTATATCTTTTTCCGGATCATAACAATACTCCCATAGAGCCTTCAGCCTTTTTTCACCTCGGTTATCTTCCCTGCTGCAGAACTCAAGTACGTATCCAAATCCGGAAAAAATCTGCTGGATCACTCCCTGAATGCTGCCGCCGTAGCGCTCACATATTCCGGATGCCATGCGAAAAGGCAGATTAACCGGATCTGATGTATGTACGGTAGCTTTACTTCTATGAGTTCCTGTAGATATAATGTCCAGACACAGTCTGTATGCCGCCGCATCGCGCATTTCTTCAAGCAGAACATAATCGTTGTCTCCTCTGAGAAGAGACTTCGTCAGCGTTTCCAGATCTTTTCCGTCAGCCACCAGCTGCATAAGAGGCGCATCCGGCATTATCTCATGCCACGGTGTCTCCGGATCAGTGGAAATTGCCAGTCCTTCCAGGTCGCGTCTTTCATAGCACTGCCATACCTGCATGAAGGTTGTCTTCCCCGATCTGACCGGTCCGGCAAAAATAACGTTAAAACCGATGTCAGTCATTACCTTAAAAAGCTCTGCGGCTTCAGGCTGAATTGTGCCCAGGCTCACCATTTCCTCAAAGGAAAGTTTCTGCAGAATATATTTTCTGAATACCATTACATCCTGCCCTTCTTTGGTCCTTTCGCCTGAATAAATTGTTATCCTTATTCCGTTTCGAAGATAAACTTCATGGAAACCATCCTCCAGCCTTTCCCTCGGTGTAGCAAGAAGCATTGCCCTCTTAAGCTGTTCTCGTCTTCTGCTGCAGATGGTCTGCGGCTGAAGCCTGGATACTCCGTCAATCAGACAATACAATCTGTCGCCTATGAGTTTTGCTGAAGAGGACTTTCTATAGGCCTCAGTCTCATCGTATGCCCATGGTGCCAGTCCCGCCAGACCATAAAGCTCGTTGAAAATACCTTCTGCAAGGTTTCGATACCATTCCGGGCACTCTGCGTTCTCAATTCCCTCTTCACCTATTATTTGCCGGATGTCATTCCTGTATTCATCCATATCCTCTTCAAATCCCATAATCGCTCTTTTCTCTTTTTCAAGCCGCAGCATGCGTTCTGTCTCGTCAGCGGACTTCCATCGTCTATCCAGTACCTCCTCAACCCGGCGGCAGGCTTCTTCAAATTTCATGTTTTGATACATCCTCCCTTCGTTGTCAATAATACAGAAGCACAAATTTGTTGCCTTTTTCGGCCAGCTTGCCAAGAAGAGATGCCTGCTCCCGATCCACCACAACCTCGATGAGACTGACAGATGACGAACTGATGAGCCTTTCATCATCTCCGTAGTAAACCTCCTGATTAGTTCCATCCCTGACATACGCTACAATTGCGTCTGTTACAGGTTCTCCGGCACAATAAAAAAAGGCCCTGTCACCTCTTCTCAGGGTCTGCGGAAAAGCTTTAAGCCATTGTGGAGGGACTGAAAGTATATATTTACCTTCCTCCTCTCCTACGGCAAAAATGGATTCCTGAAAATACTCTCTGTAAAGTTCAGTTCCTGCAGGTACATACTGGGAAGTTTCAAGTCCTTTAAGTTCATCTCTCTGACTGCTCAGTATAACTCCATCTCCCGCTTTCTCAATTTTCTTCTCCCGAAACATATCCTCTGTTACAAGAGTGTTTTTGGGAAGGGATTCCTTTAAGACAAGCACTCTGTCATAGGTCATATTCTCCCGTCCCCATAGTTCCCAGAATCCAAGTGTACCAAGAGAGAGTACTATCAGAAGTATACCGGCAATTTTTCTTTTCATCATAAACATCACACTCCTCAAAAGAAAAGACGCCTGCAGTTCCCTTAAGAGATGCAAAGCGTCTGTTTACATTATTCAGCACTATCATAATAACATATTGAAACGTTACTTTCAGCACAAATTTGAAATTTTTTATATTTTTTTAATTTTTTCACATAATTTGCAAATTTTTTGCAACATTAAATATGAAAACCTGCTGCCATCTTTTCCACGTGTTAGGATGATAATCGTCGCTATATGGCACATCATATATCAGCTTATCCTCAATACCCTTCCTGTACTGCTCAGGTACAGCATCGAATGCACTGACAATGGCATCTATTCTCCGTGACAGGTTTGCTATTTCCGTTGCCTTGTTTCCCGTCACATCGCACACATAGCCGGTACCGTATCCCGAGCACGTGATAAGCAGATTTCTCTCTCCCGGCACATATGCTTCCATTCTCAGTTCCCCGAGTCTGGCTTTCAGTCTTAGCAGATCTTTCACTGCCCACAGCGCCTGTCTGTAGACTGGTTGAGGCAGTACATGGTTTTTCATCTTCTTCTGTTGATAATCTTTCATAAGTTTTCCCCCATAGTCTGTTTTATCACTATGCGTTCAAACTCTTTCCCCGAAATATTTTACCATGTAATTACATCAATGTCAACATAAAGCTTTATTTCACGTCTCTGGAAGCAATTACAATTCCCGTAATAGTCATGCACATTCCCAGAATCGTATACCATCCCCAGCTGTCGCCTCCGAAAATAATGCCTGCAGCCACTCCTACAACCGTTATGGAATTTGTCTGTATGCATGAGGCAAGCTCTGCTTTGAGCCTGGAAAGTGTATAGTTAAATATTATATAAGCAGCAAAAGAGCATCCTACTCCAAGATAAATCACAGCCCACATTGTCTGTCCACCGGCAATAAACACCTTGTAAGGATGAAGTCCGTTTCCCTGAAGCAGAGAGAGCAAGTTAAAAAACAACCCTCCTGCAATGGCCAGACCAAAACTGGTCTCCATAGTGGAAAATTCCTTCCCCAGCCTGTTGGAAAGCAAGGTATACAGCGCACCAACCGTAACGGCTCCTATGAGACACAGATAGCCTGTAAACTTACCGCCTGTAGAAAACTCCGGTGAAAAAGCAATGGAAATCACCACTCCCGCAAAACCTATTATTATTCCTAGTCCTGTACGCCGGGAAACTTTCTGCTTAAGAAAGATAAAGCTTTCAAGCACCACCATAAGGGGAACCACAGCAATAAATATGGAGCTTTCTGATGAAGTCGTCAAATCAATTCCCCAAGCTTCAAGAATTGCGTATATACATGGCTGCACCAGCACAGCAAGAGCCAGCAGTTTTATATTCTTGCCCCTGTAACTTACCTTTATGATTCTGAGTCCGATTAGAATGCAGAACAGCACCAGGGACATTCCCCATCGGACAGACAGTAGTTCAATGGGAGTCATCTCTGCCAGAGCTACCTTCGTTCCTAAAAAAGACAGGCCCCATAACAGGGCCAGTGTCACAAACAATGTGTAAAGCAGAACCTTACCATCACTTCTATGTACGGTTATTTTTTCGCTCAACCTTGATCACTGCCTTTCAAAAGAGCGTAAATTCTTTCATTGAGCATTTCAAGGGCTACCTTGTTATAGCCACCCTCAGGGATTATTAAATCCACATACTTTTTACTCGGTTCCACAAACTGCTCATGCATAAGCTTTACAGTAGTCAGATACTGTGTGACTACTGATTCAAGAGTTCTTCCTCTCTCACTGACGTCTCTGACAATCCTCCTGATTATGCGCACGTCGGCATCAGTGTCGATGAACACCTTAATGTCGCACATATTACGGAGCTCCTTATTCTCAAAAATTAAAATTCCCTCTACAACAATTACCTTTGACGGGTTGACTGTCACAGTCTCATCTATTCTGTTGTGTATTGTAAAGTCATATACCGGTCTCTCGATACTTTCTCCGTTGATCAGCTGTTTTATGTGACCGATCATCAGATCTGTATCAAATGAGTCAGGATGGTCATAGTTAAGCTTTTTTCTCTCTTCAAAAGGAACATCGTTATGTGCCTTATAGTAAAAGTCATGGCTGAGCATAGTTATAGCATCGCCGAATTCTTCCTTTATCTTCTTGATAAGAGTGCTTTTGCCGGAGCATGTACCGCCTGCAATTCCTATTACGATTACGTCCTTCATTAAAAATCTCCTGCCTACTGCTCACTGAGCGGTTTTGTATCTCTGTCTTCTGCCGTTATTGATGAGCCCAGATTAAGTGATGCTTTTTCCAGTTCCAGTACAATATTGTTTATCTGCTGCAGTTTCTCTGCAGAAGCCTTCTTGTCCACAACATCCTTGGCATTCTCAAGAATGTTGCCCAGCTCGGACTGGATAGATTCAATCTTGGTCTTGAGATTTGCAAGGTCCTCATCATCCATGAGATCCTGCAGCACATCTTCTTTGCTGAGGCATGTTCCCGTCGGCAGGTCGAATTCGGAGTTTGTGTGGATTACTACAGTATCATACCCGAACACTTCCTTAACCTTAGCTGCAAAATCATTCTTTGACTCTTCCTC
>JALFXR010000154.1 GCA_022787405.1 Bacillota bacterium | reverse complement strand
ACGGCAGGAAACCGTCAAGGCTGAAATGAATGGGCTGACGCCCGGCCTTGACCGTTCCCCGCCGCCCCGCTGGATGGGTGGACAAGGTGGCCAATCCCTAAAAGTGTTTGGCCGCACTCGTTCATTTTGGGGCCTTTCTTTAAAATGTACCCAAGAGAATGGACACCAATATTTTAGGGGCATCCCCTCTTTACAGACAGTAATTTAGGGATAATGCCCCACTTGGTGGACACTCTGATAGTCAGATTTATGGTATGCTGTACCTAATCACGAGGATGACGGAAAGGTTAAGACAGACATGCCAAAGATACACAATCCATTTACAGAGGAGCAAATAGAAGAGCTAAGCTGCAATCCATATGTAAAGGAAATAACTCGAAAAACCATTCGTTTTACGAATGAGTTTAAGCAGTATTTCTATCAACGCAGACAAGAGGGTGAGTTTGTAAAAAATATTCTTATCGAGTGTGGAATCAATCCTGAATATCTCGGAGAGAAGCGCATCGAAGGATTAAGATACAATATTAAAAAACAGGCTGAACGAGAAGACGGTTTCATTGATAAACGACAATACAATGCATTTCATCCTGTAAATAAAGCTGATGACACTGTTGAAAGTCGCGTCAAATATTTAGAACATGAATTGGCATATACAAGACAAGAGGTTGAATTTTTAAAAAAACTGCAAATGGCAGATATGGAGGCTCGGAAGCAATGGGAATCAAAGCACCGGCCGAAGTAAAGTTTGCACTCATATATGAAGCTGTTAAACACGATGATAATATGCTTAGCATTTCATATATGTGCGAGATTGCAGGAGTGTCTCGCTCAGGTTACTATGCATGGGTTAATGCAGCACCAGCTAGGCAGAAACGAGAGGATAAGGATCAAGAAGACTTTAAGTTAGTGCTTGAAGCATATCGTTTTCGTGGCTATGCAAAGGGTGCTCGTAGCATACACATGAGGCTCCTTCATATGGGAATCATCATGAATGTAAAGAAGATTCGCAGGTTAATGAAAAAGTACCAGCTGTATTGTCCTATCAGAAAAGCGAATCCATACAGGCGAATGTCCAGATCACTTGCTACGAGTCATGTAGCACCAAACATCGTAAACCGTAAATTTAAGCGTGAACCTCGTAGGGTTCTTCTTACGGATATCACATATTTATTCTACTCAAGTGATAAATGTTTTCTGTCTACTATCCTAGATGCATTCACACACGAGGTATTAGGTTATTGTGTAAGCGTCAGTCTGAAAATTGATTTTGTAATCGAGACTGTGAATAGACTTATCAATGAACATGGAAGTACGCTTGATAATGAAACGATAGTGCATTCGGACCAAGGTTCCCACTATACAAGCTATGCTTTTATTCAAAAGCTCGAAGAAGAAGATTTCATCCAATCAATGTCTAGACGTGGTAACTGTTGGGACAATTCTCCACAAGAGAGTTTTTTCGGACATATGAAAGATGAAATTCGCAAGGAGGTTTCTGGATATACAACCTTTGAGGAAGTCGAAGCAAAAGTAGATGACTGGATGGACTATTACAACAATGACCGTTATCAATGGGATCTACTTAAGTTATCACCAAGAGAATACTATCAATATCTGCAATCGGGAATTTATCCACTCCCAGTACATTCGCCGAATAAGAAATAGTAGTACTGGGGCTCTGCCCCAGACCCCGGGGGTTATTGCTTTAATTTCCAGGAGGCAGCTCCTTACAGACAAGATAAAAGGCAGTACATCACGCACTGCCTCCTGCAAAACTGATATGGCGCTCATGTTGCACCCCTGCATTGCACTATCCTCCATATCAGCAAAGTAAACGAAGTATATCATAGGTGGTGTTATCAGACACCCCTAAAAATCAATGTTGTCCTTGACAAGGGGTACACATCAGACCCCTAAACCCCAAAAAATTTATAGAGCCGGTTTTTATTGCAAAAATTCATAACAAGACTCTTAACCAAAAGCGGCAATAAACGCCGCTTTTTAATTTTGTCGAAAAAAGGGTCTTGCCAAGAAAAGAACAAATGTTTATAATAGAACCACAAGACAGGAACAACCTGTTCCTAATAAAGAAAGGAGGGCGTATGAGATCTAAGAGCCCGGAGATTATGACTCAGATTAAAGACTATGTGGAAGAATTCTACTTTGAGAACAGCTCATCCCCAAGCATCAGAGAGATTGCAAGGGGTGTGGGAATAGGCAGCACAACAGTCTTTAGATATCTGCAGGAAATGAGCGAGAAAGGAATGCTTCTTTATGATGGAGAATCTGTCACGACTGAGAAGATAAAGAAAATGAAGACAGGATCAGTGAGCATTCCTATCGTGGGTAGCATAGCATGCGGAATACCTAACCTGGCGGAGGAGAATATAGAAGCATATGTTTCTCTTCCGGAGGCTATTTTCGGCAGAGGATGTTTCTACATACTGAGAGCGAGCGGAAGCTCGATGATAGAAGTCGGAATAAACGATGGAGATCTGGTGGTTATTAGAGAACAGTGCACAGCAGAGGATGGAAATATTGTGGTTGCACTGGTAGGAGAGGAAGCGACTCTTAAGCGCTTCTACAAAGAGGGGGATCATATCAGGCTGCATCCTGAGAACAGAGATATGGATGACATTATCGTGTCAGACTGTCAGATACAGGGAGTTGCGGTGAAGGTAATAAAGGATCTTCTGTAAGTTACGATAATAATCTGATGATTTCCCGTTTTTCTGCATGACCAGCTGTGAGCAGTCAGAGAATACGCCCTTGGCCATCGGTATTGTCTGAAGCGTCACGTTTCCCTAGAAAGCAGAAGTCAGAGAGTCAATCGGATTAAGGATATTGCTAAAATTGTTTTTCGGTTTGAAGTAAGGGGAGAAACAGAAGTGAACAGGAAAACTGCTAGAAGAATTAAGATGAGGTGTCTCGAGTGTGACACAGAGATTGGAAAGAGTATTGAATGCAGCGACACTATACTGAGGTGTCCAAAGTGTGGAAAGGTTTTCTCGTACACATATAACTTAAAGCATAAGGCGCTTACAGTAAGAGAGCAGGATATCTCTTACGAGGCGTAGAGGTAAAGCAACTCAAATTAACAACTGAATA
>JALFXR010000113.1 GCA_022787405.1 Bacillota bacterium | reverse complement strand
AACCTTAACTTCACTCTTTTCGAATACTTCTTTAGCTTCTACGTTGTGAAGGAGAGCTCTGTATCTTTCCTCATGATGCTTTTCGATAGCGCCCACCATGCGGAATTTGATAGCAAGTTCAGTGAAACCTTCTGCTTCGGCAGTTTTAGCAAATCCTTCGTACATATCGGTCCATTCATAGTTTTCACCATCTGCAGCGGAAAGAAGATTTGCAGCTGTGTCACCGATGCCATTAAGCTCTTTGAACCACAGTTTTGCATGCTCTTTTTCGTTGTCAGCTGTTTTCTGGAAAAGAGCTGAAATCTGTTCGTAGCCTTCCTTCTTAGCTACAGACGCAAAATAAGTGTACTTGTTTCTTGCTTCAGATTCACCTGCGAAAGCAGCGTGAAGATTCTTTTCTGTTTGAGTTCCTGCGTATTTGTTTGTTCCTGACATTTTAATTTCTCCTTTCTTTTTTTGAACATTGGTCGCAGATGCAGCTGATTTTCAGATCATAGGAAATAATCGGCACGTTAACTTCATGCTGAAGGGAAGTCGTAAGATCATCAAGGGTCACATCCATGAGTCTGCCACAGCGCACGCATACAAGATGGTCATGGCGACGGACTCTGTCATAGCGGTCCGGATAACCTTCCACTACCACTTTCCTGACGAGACCCTCATCGTTGAGGGAGGTCAGGCTGTTGTAAACGGTGGCAAGAGAGATCTTCACGTTTTCCTCCTTAAGACGGAGAAAAATCTGCTCTGCAGTCAAATGCTCGCAGGACGCGTTTATGATATCCATAATCAGTTTTGCATTTTTAGTCATAAAAGCCTCCTGTATTATTTAGAATTATTCTAAATCTAATTATATGCTTTTTTTAAAAAATGTCAAGAAGTTTTTTGAAAATGTTGTTGACAATAGCGATATTCGATATATAATGAAAGCAAGGAAAGATATCGATATTCGATAAAAGGAGGTGCTGTACTATGCCGAGAGAGAAATTCCGCACATTGACAGAGCAGATGTTTTATATTCTGCTGTGCCTCAGGAAGGAGTGCTGCGGAATGGATATTATGGAAGAGGTCAGCCGGATCACAGAAGGCAGAGTCAGCGTGGGTCCGGGAACCCTGTATAACCTGCTGGAGCAGTTTCTTACAGCGGGAATGATAAGGGAGACCAGGGTAGAAGGACGGAAAAAAAGCTACATTCTTACGCTGAAGGGTGCACAGATTCTGGGCGAAGAGTATGAAAGACTGCGCAAACAGGTGGCTGACTATTCAAGGCTTATAAATGAGGAAGGGGTATAATTATGAATAAGAAGGAAAGCAAGGAAAAGATCAAGCGCGAGATTCCCAACTATCTGCCGTTTGATTATGAGGCCGTAGAGGCGCATCTGGAAAAAATGGCGGCCAAAGGTTGGCGGCTTGTCAATGCAGGAACCAATGTGTGGAAGTATCGCCAGGCAGAACCGGCAAGGGTAAAGTATGCAGTAACTTATGCGCCGGAAGCATCAGTATATGACTCTGAACCTACAGAGAGTCAGAAGACCCTGGCGGATTTCTGCGCCCGAGGAGGCTGGGTCAAGGTGAGCGACTGGGCGCAGGTACAGATTTTCTGCAGCGAAGAGGAAAATCCTGTGCCCATCGAGACCGATGAAGAAATCCGCCTGGAAGTGATTAAGTCGGCTATGAAGAAAAACTTCATACCTTCCAATGTTGTGCTGGTTATTATATTGGCGTTTAATCTGTGGCGCGTGGCAACAGGTTTCTTTTACAATCCTTTGCCATGCCTGTCCAGCTGGCTGATGTTATTATCACTTACTTTTGCGGTTGTAGCTTTTATGCTGGTCGCCGCCGATCTTGCGGGATATTTTATCTGGGTAAGAAAGTCTGAACGGTCAATAGAAGAAGGTGGAACCTGCTGCGGTGTGAAGATATTAAGAACACTCAACCGGTGGTGCCTTGTGTTTGCCGTCATATATCTGCTGCTGTATGTGGTATCCGCCTTGCAGGAAGGACAATCCGATATGGCAAAATACATGGTGTTCTTTCTTTTAGGCTTCGTATGTCTGGTAGCTGCACTGGATAAAACAAGGGAGTTCATGAAAAGTAAAGGGGCCTCTCGAAGCGGCAGCAGGACTGTGGTTATAGTTGTGGATGTGATTATGGCCTTTGTACTGGTTTTCGGAGTCAGATATTTCGTTTTTTCCGGCGATGACTCTGGTGATGCCGTAGATCCCTATGCACCTGAGATTCAAAGCACTTTTATAGCTGAATCTATAAGCGGTCAGTGCGCAGATCCAAAATTCTCCTACGAAATCAGTGAGGTAAAGTGTGAAGCACTGGCAGACTGGTGTAAGAGAAAAGCTATCGAAGCAGAAGAGTCCGACTGGAGATGGATCCGCGAGAGGGAAAATCCGCAGCAGTGGGGCGCTGACAGAGTATTTGAAGGCGGCTGGTATGATGATATTGACGGAGAAAAAGAGTATGGAAAGACGGATGTGGTTATTCTGATAAGGGATAATAGCATAATAAGAGTATGGAGCATAAAAGGACTGACAGAGGCAGAGACAGGGCAGGTTATGAGCATTCTGGAGGGTGTAGCAGGTATTTCCTAAAGCAAAGATTCAGATGCATAAAAGAAGAGAACCGCATTAGTGGAGAATTCCAAATTAAAGCGGTCCTCTATTGGTATCCCCGGGCGGAATCGAACCGCCAACGATGCTTTAGGAGAGCACTGTTATATCCATTTAACTACGGAGACATATTAAGTTGTTTTTTCACAATCATTATACTACCACAAATCTTAAAAAATATCAATATTTTTCAACAATCACTTCGCCGGATTCACATGTACCATGATATGTTTTACCTTAGGAAAATTATGTTCGATACTATCATGGACTTCCTCCGCTATGTCATGCGCTTCCTGCAGAGTAATTGTTCCGTCTGCCTGAATTTCAATATCAACATAAATCTTGTTGCCGAAGATGCGCGTTTGAAGCAGATCGATACCAACAACATTTTCATTTTCCATAGCGCAATCATAAATCTGCTTTTCCGTTTCCTCGTCACAGGAATGGTCTACCATCTTATCCATAGCATCTTTAAAAATGTCAAGAGCCGCCTTAATGATAAAGACGAAAATTACAAGGCTAGCGACAGAATCCATGACAGGATAACCAAGTCTCGCTCCGCCGATTCCAATAAGTGCACCTATTGAAGAAAAGGCATCAGAACGATGGTGCCACGCGTCTGCCATCAGTGCGCTGGAATCAATTTTCTTGGCATAGTACCTTGTATACCAGTACATTCCTTCTTTGCTGACAATTGATACGATTGCTGCGATTAAAGCTAATATTCCCGGTGTCTGCAAAGCATCATAATTGCCATGTAAAATGTTTTTCAGAGCTTCGGCACCAATCCCCAGACCCGTAATAAACAGAACCATAGCAAGAAGAATAGCGGCAACACATTCTAAGCGTTCATGACCATAAGGGTGTTCCTTATCGGGTTCCTTTGATGACATTCTGATACCAATGATGACTACAAAGGTGCTGAAAACATCAGATGCTGAGTGAACGGCGTCACTGATCATCGCACCGGAATGCGCTATTATTCCCGCCAGAAGCTTGATTACAGACAATAGGACATTGCCAATAATGGTAATTACTGCGACTTTGTTTGCCACCTTCTGGTTTGTACTGTAGATTTTTATGCAGTGCAAAGAGTTCTTGTAGAATAACATATGTTTAAATGTTTGTCAAGGTTAATGAATCAGGCTTGTCTTTTTGACAAAACATAAGAAATGCATATTGTGTTTTGCCCTTCAATGTAGTAAAATTGTATAGTGCATTGTTAAATAAGTATCAAAGCCCCTTTCCGGGACCGTAAAAAAAGGAGAAAAGATGTATAAAGTTGCAAACTTAGCCAGTGAATATAAGAAAAAACTGATAACAGCAGATCAGGCAGCTGCCATGGTCAAGGACGGAGACAGACTTCATTTTGGTCTGGGCTGCGGGTCTGTTATCGATATTGATAAGGCTCTCGCCAAAAGAGCGAAAGATTTGAGAGATGTGGAAATTGTAAGCACCGTAAGCATTCGCGAAAAGCCATTTGAGACTTACCTTGCTACGGACAGCAATGAACAGGTGCGTTTTTCATCAGCTCATTTCAATACTCATGACCGCAAGATGAATAAGGATGGAAGATGCTGGTATATACCGATGATGTTCTGCGAGCTGCCTTTCCTGTGGGTAAACAATGACTGCGGAATCGATATTGCAATGTTCCAGGTAGCTCCTATGGATGAACACGGAAACTTCAATCTGGGACCTCAGGTTGCTGACATGTGGGGTGTTATCAAATCTGCCAAGAAGATAATCGTTGAGGTAAACGAAAAGATGCCTATAGCACATGGATATCAGACTCAGCTTAATCTTTACGGCATAGACTATGTGGTAGAAGGCACAAATACTCCGTTGGCAGAGCTTCCAACTAAGGAGCCTACAGAAATCGACAAGAAAATCGCAAGTCATATCGTTCCGAGGATCAAGAGCCACAGTACACTTCAGCTTGGTATAGGAAGTCTGCCGCTCTGCATCGGTTCCATGCTAGCAGAGTCGGATCAGAGAAATATAAATGCCCATACAGAGATGTTCACCGATGCCTATGTTGATCTTTTCGAAGCAGGAAAGCTGACAGGAAACAAGCCTATTGACAAAGGCAAGGCTGTATATACATTCGCCGGCGGCACCAAAAGACTTTACGACTTCATAAATGACAACCCTATCTGCTGCAATGCCCCAGTTGATTACGTAAACAATATTGCAACTGTGGCACAGATCAGAAACTTTGTATCGGTAAACAGCTGCATTCAGGTTGACCTGTATGGTCAGGTTTGTTCTGAATCAGCAGGTCATCAGCAGATAAGCGGAACAGGAGGACAGCTTGACTTTGTGCTTGGCGCATACCAGTCCGAAGGAGGCCAGAGCTTCCTATGCACGCCTTCTACGAGAACAACCCCGGACGGCAGAGTAGAGTCACTCATTTCTCCTGTACTGCCACCGGGAGCCATAGTTACAACACCGAGAATGGCTACCAACTTTATCGTTACAGAGTACGGTGCTGCAGACCTTAAAGGTAAGACCACATGGGAAAGGGCAGAGCTCCTCATAAATATCGCTCACCCTGATTTCCGTGATGATCTCATTAAGGAAGCTGAGAAAATGGGTATCTGGAAAAACTCCAGCAAGTGCCTGTAAATATTTCAAAAAAAGCGGCCTCACGCAATGCGTGAGGCCATTTTATCTCATTACATTATTGTATTGTTTGTAAGACTAGTCATCCCACTCGTCATCGTCATCATCGTCGTCATCCCAGTCATCATCATCGTCATAATCTCTGTGTTCGGAGTCTCTTTCTCTGATGGCACCTGAGGTTGCGTTGATTTCGTACTCGTATTCGGTATCGCCGCTGTAGAACTCTATTTCATAAACAGTTACACCGTCATCTCTATCCAGTTTAGCTTTGGTAAAAGTAACTGATGAAGCGGAAACACCTGCATCCTTAAGAGCAATGGATTTGGCCTTATCAACACCGATGTACTTGGAGCTCGGGTTATCTGTGGATGAAGATGTATTCTGAGATGTTCCGGAATTTGATGGAGTACCGGTTCCCTGGCTGCTGCCGTTGTCCGGCGTAGCAGAGGTGTTGGCATCTGTTTTGTCAGCGACTTTCTTTTCAGTGTCGTCAGCTTTGATTTTTTCTCTCTGTGCCTCCAGAATCTTACCGTCGGAAGCCTTGATGGTGTACTCGTATTCGTAGCCGTTTACAGTAAAGTCAACATCATAAGCTGCAACACCGTCTTCGTCATCGTAGTGAGATGTAAGATTTGTAACTTCCTCAGATTTAAAACCTGCATCAGCGAGAGCAACAGCTACCCCCTTGTCCATACCTATAGTCTTGTTAGCGTTAACGTTTGCGCCTACCTGAAGAGTTGCGAAGCCTACAGCTCCAGCAATGAGAACCACACAGATTACGAAGGCTGCAATCTTCTTAGGCGAGTTTAAGTTTTGTGTAAATTTTTTCATAATCTTTCTTCCTTTCTATTTACCTTTTAAACAAAGCAGATTGCTTTTATTTGTTTTTATGGCTTTATTATAATGGCAGAAAATTAAAGAAAGATTAAAGCTTTTAATTTTTTTTCAGCCTCATGGAGAAAGAAAAAATAGTACCCTTGCCTAAGGTGCTTTCTACAGAGACCTCTCCTCCCAATAGAACAGCAATCTGCTTCACCATGGAAAGACCCAGACCGATTCCTCCTCCGCCTGCATCTTCATTCCTCGATGGCTCAACCTGATAAAAGCGGTTCCATATCTTTTCCAGATTTTCCTCGGAAATACCGATTCCGTCATCTGCAACAGAAAGCACAGCCCGGTCATCCAATCTCTTCAGACTCACTTTGATACTACCGTCAGGTTTTCCGTATTTATATGCGTTGCTGCAGAGGTTGTTTAGCAGTCGGGTAAACAGGTTTCTGTCTGTTATCGCCGCTATGTCGGGTTCTATATCTGCGGAAAGGGTGATGTTGCTGTATTTTATCATCTGCTGCTCTGCGCAGATATCGGAAGTAAGCTGACTGAGATTAACCTCCTCCATATTGACAGGCTCGGTGCCCTGGTCCAGTCTGGTGAAGAAAAGCAGCCTGTTTATCAGGTCGTTCATACGCTCTGCCTGACGTTTTATAACTTCAAGAGCTTCCCGGTATTCATCCTCGTTATCGGCAAGCTCAAGGCCATACTCCGCCTGAGCCATAATAACCGCAGTAGGGGTACGGAGCTCGTGAGAAGCATCGGAAGTAAACTGCCTTTCGGCTTCGAAGGATTTCTCAAGTCTTCCAAACATGTTGTTGAAGGCATCTGTGAGCTGATGGAGTTCGTCGTTTCCCGGACCGATGTCAAGACGCCTGGAAAGGTCTCCGCTTTCACCGATTTCCTTTGCTGATTGTGCAATCTGCTCCACAGGCAGGAAAGAACGGCGGGTTATAGCATAGCCACCCAGAATTGCCAGCAGTGCAAGGACGGGAAGCAGCCAGAATGAAAGCCGTACCGTATTATATAATATGTTGATTCTTTCGTTTTTAGATACAACGCCGCGGAGCCACAGACCCTCCAGGTTCTCGCCGGTCAGCTTTCTGTCGTAAACATAGTATTTTTCACCTTTGTAGGTTATCTTGCCTACTGTTGTAAAGGTGAGATCCTTGCTGCGTGTGATTTTTACCGGGACTTCCCCGTAAAGGAGATTACCCCTTTCATCGTACAGGGCAGTGCATATTCCTTCATAGAAGTCACAAAAATCATCGTCTATCTCCAGCCAGCCGTCGTTGTACTGGAGAAACTGGTCTCCCTGTTCTCTTTCTTTCCCGGAATCCAGGCGGTTGAAGTACTCGATTTCCTCTACATTGGAAGTCACTGTGTTCATAAGCCTTTCCTTAACATCTTCGTCCAGAACCATGTTGGCGATGGCAAAGGTCATGGTGTTCATGAGGGCCACGATGACCATAAGCATCAGGGAGAACCAGATTATTATTTTTTTCTGTATCGTAAGATTTTTCATGGCGCTTTTCATCTGCGGCTAGTCCTCTTCCTCTTTAAGAACGTATCCCACGCCGCGGACTGTATGTATGAGACGCGGGGAAAAGTCCTCGTCAATTTTTTTTCTCAGATATCTTATATAAACATCAACTGCATTGGTGCCGCCCTCATAGTCGAAGTTCCAGAGGCTGTTTTCAATTTTTTCCCGGGAAAGAACCTGCCCCTTGTTTCTCAGCAGATATTCAAGCAGGGCAAATTCCTTAGCTGACAGTTTGATGTTTTTTCCGGAGCGGGTGACACTGTGGCTGCTGGTATCAAGTCTCAGATCGGCCGCCTCATAGACCGGTGAGTTGGTGGAAGCGGTTTTTCGAGTCATGGCTCTGACCCTAGCCATAAGTTCATCAAAAGAGAAGGGCTTTACCAGATAGTCGTTAGCCCCCAGATCAAGGCCCTTGACCTTGTCTTCCACAGAGTCGCGGGCGGTCAGGAAAAGCACCGGTGTCGGGTCTCCTGATGCGCGCATATGTTTCACCACATCAAGTCCGTCCATTTTAGGCATCATAATATCGAGGATAACTCCGTCATACTGAGCCATAGCCAGAAAATCCAGCGCCTCCTCACCGTCAAAGCAGTTGTCTACCGAATAACCTTCTGCGGTAAGTTTTTTGACAAGAATCCTGTTGAGGTCTTTCTGATCTTCCGCAATTAATATTCTCATAGCAGAGCCTCTATTTCCTCCTTAGGTCTGAGACCTATTGCAGTGTTTACGATTTCACCGTTTTTTACTACCATGAGTGTAGGAATGCTCATAACCCCGTGTCTGATGGCAAGTTCCTGCTCATCATCGATATTTATTTTGCATACCTTTACCTCAGGGTGCTCCTCAGCAATTTTTTCTACGGCAGGGGCGATCATTCTGCATGGTCCGCACCAGGCAGCCCAGAAATCAATGAGAACAGTACCTTCCGCCTGCATAACTTCTTTATCAAAATTTTCTTTAGTAACGTTAGTAATCATGTTAAAACCTCCTTTTGGGTCTATTATACCCTAAACGGAATGAAATTAACAGAGAGAAAAGTCAGAGGGAAGATTGCTTTAGGTGAAGAAACCGTGAAATTTCAATAAACGGAATGATGTATCTTGAGAAAAACGGTCTGTCATGTTAGAATTATCTATTATGGATAATTAACACAATCCCCCTTTTTATAAACTAAATATCAGGAGAGGATAAAACAATAATGTCAAGATTCAGTGTAAAAAAGCCGCTGACGGTTTTCGTGGCGGTAGTGATTATAATAGCTCTGGGCATAGTGTCGGTAACCGGCATGACGCCGGACCTTCTGCCCAGCATCGACCTGCCTTATGTAGTTGTAATGACCACATATACGGGAGCGACGCCGGAAGAGGTGGAAAGCGAGGTCACCAAGCCTCTGGAGCAAAGCCTTGCTACGGTGGAAAGCCTCAAATCCATACAATCCATATCCAATTCAA
>JALFXR010000106.1 GCA_022787405.1 Bacillota bacterium | reverse complement strand
CCGGTTGGATTGCCTGGGTTGATGATACAGATAGCCTTGGTCTTGTCAGTGATAACGCCTTCAATCTTTTCTCTTACAGCGTACTGGTATCCGTCTTCAGCAGTTGTAGGAATTGCTACAACCTTGCCGCCTGCCTGGCCTACGAAAGTCTTGTAGTTAGTGTAGAAAGGCTCAGCCATGATAACTTCATCATCGTTGTCAAGAATAGCAGTCATGAGCATGTTGATAGCTTCTGATCCGCCGTTGGTGATAAGAAGGTCCTTCTTCTGGAAATCAAGACCGATTCTCTTATAGTAGCCTACGAGAGCTTCCAGCAGGCTTGCTTCACCCTGAGAATTAGCGTAAGCCAATACTTCCTGGTCGAAGTTCTTTACAGTATCGAAGAAAGCCTTTGGTGTCTTGATGTCAGGCTGTCCGAGGTTTAAGCGGTAAACCTTTTTTCCTGCGGCAACTGCTGCGTCTGCATATGGAACAAATTTTCTGATTGGTGAAAGTTCCATAGCCTGAATTTTCTTTGATAGTTTCATTTTCTTCTCTCCTTTTTTAAAATTAACATCTTTTATTCTAACTCCTCGTGGGAGGCGTTAACAACATTGTCTACTGTAGCTTCGTCAATGGGTAAGTATCCTTCGCGAAGCTGTTTGGTAAGGAAAAGCAGATACTCTATGTTTCCTTTGGCCCCTGTTACAGGGCTAAAAGTAAGTCCTGAAGCATAAAGTCCGTTCTCTTCTGCATATTGTATCACATTTTCGATGACCTGTCTGTGAACTTTTTTATCCCTTACTATGCCCTTCTTTCCCACCTGGTCACGGCCAGCTTCAAACTGTGGTTTAACAAGACATACCAGTCTGCCATCGTCGCCGAGAAGCTTTGAAGCAACGGGAAAGACAAGCTTAAGAGAAATAAAAGACACATCTATACTGATAAAATCAATCGGTTCTGGTATTTTATCAAAGTCAAGATATCTGATATTGCACTTCTCCATGTTTACTACACGCGGATCAATTCTGAGCTTGTAGTCAAGCTGACCATATCCCACGTCGACAGCATAGACTTTAGAAGCACCGTTTTGCAGCATGCAGTCTGTGAAACCTCCTGTAGAGGCACCGATATCCATGCAGACAGTGTTTTCAAGGATTATGGGCCATATTTTCATGGATTTTTCAAGCTTGAGACCGCCTCTGCTCACATATGGACAGATGTTTTCCTTAACGGTAATTTCTGCTTCGGTGTCAATCATGTTTCCTGCCTTATCGCTCTTTTGACCGTCAACATAGACTATTCCGGCCATAATAGATGCCTTGGCTCTTTCTCTTGATTGATAAAATCCTTTTTTTACAAGTAAAACATCAAGCCTTTCCTTCAATATATTCACAAATCCTTTCTGTAATCTGTTCCGGCATCATGCCGTATTGACTGGCAAGCTCGTCAAAGCTTCCCTGCTCTATAAATTTGTCCGGCCAGCCAAAATTGAGGATTTTAATTTCCTCGTTTTTAAGCTCAGCTGCCATATGCATTCCAAAACCGCTGCATATGTCATTATCCTCAATGGTAACCAGAAGTCTGCAGTTCTTTTCAAAAGCATCAAGGTCAAGGGGTTTGACGATTTCCACGTCAACAAGACCGGCATCTATGCCTCTGTCCTTGAGCATTTCAACAACTTTAATGCCGAAGTCATACATTTTACCGCATGCCCATATGTCAACATCTTTTCCTGAAAGTATCCGTTGATTTTTAACGGTACGATTATTGGTCGACATAGTTTTTTTATTGTCAATATTATTAAATTCATCTGCTTCGCCTCTCGGGTATCTTACCGCTGATGGTGTTTCAAGATTAATTGCATAATCCAGCGCCAGTTCTAACCCGGGACCGTCGTGAGGTGTAAGAACAGTCATGCCTGGCATGGTCATAAGATATGACAGATCGTATATTCCATGGTGAGTCTCTCCGTCAGCACCAACAACACCTGCCCTGTCTATGGCAAATACAACAGGAAGTTTCTGCATGCACACATCCTCCATTATCTGGTCATAAGCTCTCTGCAGAAAAGATGAATAAATGGCACATACAGGCTTGATGCCGCATTTTGCAAGTCCTGCGGCGAAACTGACTGCATGCTGTTCAGCTATTCCTACATCAAAAAATCTTTCCGGGAATTTCTTTTCGAAAGGACCAAGACCTGTAGCCTCTCCCATTGCCGCTGTAATAGCTACAATTCGTGCATCTTTTTCTGCCAGCTTTACAAGATGATTTCCCATTATTTCAGAATAGGTCGGACCGATGGATTTTTTTATAATTTCGCCTGTTTCCGGGTTAAATGGTCCTATTCCATGGAACTTTCCAGGTGCTTTCTCAGCATTTTTATATCCTTTTCCCTTCTGTGTAATTACGTGTATAAGGACAGGTTCATCAAGACTTTTAGCCCTGTTGAGAACATTTACAAGATCGGGAATATTATGACCGTCTACAGGTCCGAAATATGTGAACCCAAGTTCTTCGAAAAGTACACCGCCTTTTTCGATAATGGAATATTTTATATCGTTTTTAAAACCTGCCAGTCCTCCTGCTATAGCACTGCCTACGCTACCGCTGGACCCGATGGTATTTTTTATAAACTTCTTTGCACTCAAATATCCCTTAGATGTTCTAAGGGTTCCAAGATGAGTGGATATGCCGCCTATATTTTTCGAAATGGACATACCGTTATCATTAAGAATAACAATTACTTTGGACTTGGATGCTCCAATGTTATTCAGTGCCTCATATGCCATTCCACCGGTGAGAGATCCATCGCCGATTACAGCAATCACCTCATAATCATCACCGTTTATTTCTCTTGCACATGCCATACCTGCCGCAGCTGAAACAGAAGTGCTGCTATGACCTGTGTCGTATGCATCATGAGGACTTTCGTTGGACTTCGGAAATCCGCTTAAGCCTCCGAACTTTCTCAGACCGTCAAACTGGCTGCCTCTGCCTGTAAGAATCTTATGAACATATGACTGATGGCCGACATCCCAGATTATCTTATCTACAGGACTGTTAAACACCTTATGAAGTGCAATGGTCAGTTCAACTACACCCAGGTTGGAAGCAAGATGACCGCCTGTTTTTGATACTTTATCAATAAGAAATTCTCTTATCGAGTAGGACAGCAGTTCGAGTTCCTCATCTGTCATAGTCTTTAAATCAATCGGAAAATTGTAGTCAAGAATGTTTTTCTTCATTTCTATGAATTATCCTATTTTCTCCTGTTTTTTAGTTTCAGTACAAGATCCCTGAAAAATTCCGCATTATCATAATACGGTGAAATAGCTTCAACTGCATTATCTGTAAGTTCATCAAGCCGTTTGTGTGCAGCCTCAAGGCCATTAATTGAGGTATAGGTATTCTTGTTCTTCTTTTTGTCCGAACCAATAGCCTTGCCAAGCTCTTTAG
>JALFXR010000072.1 GCA_022787405.1 Bacillota bacterium | reverse complement strand
GGCTGCGGCAAGTCCACCCTGCTCAACATTATAGGAGGTATGGACCAGGCTACCAGCGGAAGCTTTACATATATGGGAGAGGATTATTCAAATGCCACTCAGGAACAGCTGACCGAATTCAGACGCAGTAACGTGGGGTTCATTTTCCAGGGATATAACCTGATGCCGAACCTTAATGCTCTGCAGAACCTTGATTTAATCGGGGAGCTGGTAGATGACGCACTTGATTCATCGGAGGCCCTGGACCTTGTAGGACTTTCAGAAAGAAAGAACAATTACCCTTCACAGCTTTCGGGAGGACAGCAACAACGCGTTTCTATCGCCAGAGCTCTTGTAAAGAAACCTAAACTGATTCTGGCAGATGAGCCTACAGCGGCGCTGGACTACGCAACCAGTATTGAGGTACTGACTGTAATGGAGCGCATTGTGGAGTCAGGTACTACTCTCGTAATGGTAACTCATAATGAGGAAATCTCCCGTATGGCCGACCGTGTGGTTCATATGCGTGACGGTCGTATGTATGAAGTGACCGTAAACAGACATCGCGCCCATGCGGCAGATCTGGTTTGGTAGGGTGATAATATGAAGAAGACGCAGATAATAGAACTTTTCAGCAATATTAAGGCTACGTTTATGTCGTTTTTTGCTATCATGCTCTTCGTCGTTCTCAGCGTAGGAGTTTTTTCGGGAATCAGCTGGACGTCGCCGGCTCTGATGGGAGCTGCCGACAGCTTGTATGATGAGGGAAATCTCTATGACGTTGAAGTTCAGTTTCCTAACGGTCTGACCGAGGAGGACATGGAGAAGCTGATGGCAGTTGACGGTGCAGATGAAATTGATACAAGCTTCACAGCTCTTCAGATGCTCCAGAACAACGGCAAAGATTATGTAACCAAGATCATGTCTCTCATGGACAATATAAACAGGCCGATCAATGTGGACGGAACCCTGCCTCAGAAGGCGGGAGAAATCGCTCTCAACAGGCTGTGGGCCCAAGGACAGAATGTAAAGGTGGGGGATGCCATCACCTTCAAGCACGATGCTGGCAAGGGTGATGAGGACGGAATGACCTATCTTACCTGTGACACCTTTACTGTCACAGCACTGGTGGACAGCCCTGCATATGTTTCATACAACCTTTCATCCTACGGCTTTGCCAACATCGGTTCGGGATATATACAGTGTCTTGCTTTCGTCACACCGGAAAGCTTCGATTCTTCCGCTTATCCCGGATATGTACAGGCATACATCAGAAGTGACAGTCTTCGCGGCATCGGTACAGCCGATGCTGAGTACAAGGAAAAGGTACAGGCCCTAAGCGATGATATAACCCAGCTTGGTGACAGTCTGGCAGAGGAACGTTACGGCGGCATCATGAGCCAGGCGCAGCAGAAAATCGGTGAAGCCGAAGAAAAGCTTGCAGATGCCAAGAAAAAAATTGAAAAAGGCGAAGAACAGATAAAAGAAGGCAAGAAGGCTCTTAAAGAGGGCAAGGCCGAATATAAAGCCAACAAGAAAAAACTTGATGAAGGTTATGCCAAGCTGACCGCCGGACAGAAGGAATATAACGACGCCAAGAGAAAATACGACAAGTCTGTGGTAATGTATAACTCCATGAAGGCTTACCGGCAGAAGCTGGCTTACGATACCCTTATATATGATGATATCACGGAAATGAACAGGCAGCTGGATGCTTTCTCCAAAGATAAGGATACGAAGGACCTCGGCTCAGGCAAAATGGCAGAACTGAATAAAACACTGGATTACATCAATGCCAATGTGACCGAGGAGGCCTGGAACGAGAATCAGGAACTGAAGGACATGTATCGTGACCAGGCCCTGGCGGACATAGATGAAGCCTTAAAAGAGACCGATAAGGAACTTAAGGCGGCTAAGAAGACTCTTGACCAGAAGGACAAGGAACTCAAGTCAGGATGGAATCAGTATTATTCCGGAGCGGCCAAGCTTGAAAAAGCCAAAAAACAGATTGAGGACGGGGAAAAGAAGCTGGCTGATAAAACTGCAGAACTTGAGGAGGCCAAGGAAAAGTATGAACAGGGTCTGGAAACCCTGGAAGGCTACAGAAAACAGCTGGATAAAATTAAGGACTACGACTGGACTGTGCTTTCACGCCAGTATAACGGTGGTCTCATGGTTGTGAGACAGTACTGCGACCTTACAGACAACCTGCGCTTCAGTATGGCTGCACTTTTCATAATCATCGGCCTTCTGGTAAGCTATTCGTCCATTTCGCGTATAGTGCGCGACCAGATAATATCCATAGGAACTAAAAAGGCTCTGGGACTGCGCAAAAAAGAGATTACTCTCAGCTACCTGGCATATTCCGGAACGGCTGTATTTATAGGAGGTCTTCTGGGCCTTGTAACGGGAACTCTCGGCATAGAGCAGGTTCTGGCAGGAACTATTGGAGAACGGTTTGTCATGGGTACCTATGCGCCGTATTTTTCCTTTGGTCAGGGAGCAATCGTTATTGCTGTTGAAATGGTGCTCATACTGCTTACCACATGGCTTGCGTGCAGGAGCGTGCTCAAGCAGCAGGCAGTGGAACTGTTAAAAGGAGAAAAACCTCCTACAGCCAAACCGAGATTTTTCGAAAAGTGGGCTCTGTGGCAGCGTCTGCCTCTCTTAACCAAAACAGTGGTAAACAACTGTATAAATGACAAGAGACGTGTTTTCGGAACTATCATAGGCATAGCCGGATGTACCGCACTTATCGTCACAGCTGTTACGGTGGATAATAACATACAGAAGAGCTTTACCTGGCAGTACGAGGATGTGTATAACTATGACACTGTTATACGTTATAATGCCGGAGTCGAGGGAGCTCAGGCCGGCATTCAGGAAGTTCTGGATGACATCGGCACTGAAAGCACATCGGTATATGCAAGTCCCTTCAAGCTTATGCAGCCTGACGGAAATCAGGATTCGGTGACAGTTACCGTTCCTTTCGAGGATGATTTCGACTCGTTTGTTCACCTGAATTCTGGGGGAAAAGAATCAGAAGAGCAGTACACGGACGGCGTGTGGGTGAGCAGGGCGTATAATGCCCATTTTGATGCTCAGCCGGGAGATAAAATCGAGATAATGGACAGCGAAGGGCAGATACACCAGTTCACAATTCAGGGCTTTTTCAACCATTATCTGTTCAATAATCAGATAATCATGAGCAGAGAAGCCTATGTGTCCGGCTTCGGCAGTGAAGCAGCGCCTAATGCCTTCCTGGTTGATTCGGGCCAGCTGACGGCAAAGGATATCAAGAAGGCGCTGTCAGGCATCAAGGCTGTACGTATGGTCAAGGATGATTACCAGGCCGCATTTGATGTCTTCAACGACTTTTCCAATATCGCCGGTGCCGTGGTGCTGGTATATCTGGTGCTGTCGGTGCTGATGGCGGTTATAGTGCTGTTTGACCTGTATACGGTATTTATAGAAGAAAAGAAAAAGGAACTGATCATTCTGATGATCAACGGTTTCTCTGTGAAGGATGCACGTCAGTATATATATCGTGATACCATCGTGCTGACCATAATCGGCATAATATTCGGAGTGATTTTCGGTGTGGTAATGGGAAACGTCACTATAATGACTCTGGAACCGGATATGGCTTACTTCGCAAAGGGTATAGACTGGATGGCATGCGGATTCGGTGCAGCGGCAAGCGGTGTGCTGGCCATAGTGCTCTGTTCATTGGCTCTGCGCAGAATTTCAGGCTTCAAATTGTCGGATATAAATAAATTATAAAAAAATTATAAAAAAGGAGGAGCTGTCTTCTGGCAGTTCCTCTTTCTCAATCAGATTATATTCCTTTTACTAAACAGTAAGATGATGTATCTCCACCATTTTTGCCTTTTTTTTCTGAAATGGTGGAGATTTTTCTCTTTTTTTAAGAGGTCGAGCGCAGGTACGAAAACTATCATATGGACCAAACGTTGAAATTTCAATGTTTTACATATTATACCGTGTGGGGCGGCAGGCAACGGGCCGGGATTTTTTCCACCAAAATCGCAAAAACGGCCAAAAAGGTGGAGTCAGGCACTGGAGTCAGGCACTGGAGTCAGGCACTGCAGCCAGTGTAAATCGCATTGCCGCCGGCACAAACTGCACACTGCCGGCTTTACCACTCACATCTGTTTTCGTTTCTGACAGGCTCTATAACCTGGTCTGCAGCAGCATTGGACGTAAATTTCATGACACCGCTGCCGGAAAGGTGCATTACAGCCTGAATCTCGCTGTCACTCATGTCGTAATCCAGGTCTACTATGCTGTTTTTTATTATTCCTCTGTAGATTACTCCAGTTCTGTCTATGACAGCGCATTCCAGGGCGGCATTCCTGATATCGGCAGTCCGGGAAGCGGCGTTCCCGACATCGGCTTCGGAGCCGCTTACCAGAAGGTTCTGAGCCATGGCAACCTTACCGTCCTTTGAAGCGACCGCAAGTCCTCTGTCAATACAATACCTGTATTGAGCATAGGATTTTTCTTTAGAAACCATCTCTGTGTCAAAGAAAGCTTCATCAAAGTCATCAGGGACTTTTCCGCTGTAGATTATCTCATAAGGCTCCTTCTCGTTTCCGCTCCTGGCAAAAACCGCTACATAACCATTATGATTTGTCACTGCCAGACTTCCATCATCGCCCCAGACATATGTCATTTTTTCCGATGCAGGGAAAACTTCCACAGGGCCGTTTGATGTCCAGTTATCTGCATCGATCAGCTCCACGAAGTAAGTTCCGTCTTTAACTGAGAAAACAGCCAGATATCTGTGGTCACCGGACAGGCTCATTTCCACATATTCGGCAGTTTTGTCCAGGGGATAAACCATGGACAGCTCGCCGGCTAAAGGCTTCGGACTTGGCAGGGTGCTGCTTCTGCGACTCTTTCTGACAGTTGCGGTGGCTGTTGTTTCAATAGGCAGCTCATATATTCCATATCCATCGCCTATCTGCGATACGTCTACAGGCTTTCCCTTGGCCGTTCTGTTGTTGACGATAAAAAACATTCTGTTTTTAAGATCGTACTGGGCAGCTGTTTTTCCTACATAAGAGGTATCAGTTTCGTCAGCCTCTGCGCTGTCGGCTTCATAGGTCAGAACCTTCGAAAGGTCGGGATGAAACCACTTTTTACCGTCCATGATGTTTTCCTCCTGGATGGCTATTATGGGATCAAACTCATAATAATCTTTACCTTCGCCAAGAGGCTTCTTAATCTCCGTCCTATATCCGAGAGAGGTCTTACAGTCATAATCGTCCACGCCGGAAACCTTGTATTCCTGATATTCATTTGAGATAACAGGAATTTTAAACATGCTGTTAAAGGCTGTATAGAGGGCGATCTCGTCATTATAGGCAGCGACCTTTTCCGGGGAAAGCATGTTCATCTCATCATAAACCTTTAAGCCGGTCAGAGCATTATCCGAATTAAAAATCTTAGTACCGAACTGAAAACGGAAGCTTACGGGATAATAATCCAGGTAATCCGCAAGCCTTATTTTTCCCCCTGCCTCAGGGATGCTTTCTGAGTCGCTTTCCATGACCTCATGCTGGATTTCATCATAAAAAGCTTGAATTTTCTTTTCCTGCAATCCTTCTAAACCGTCATATGCAAGGAGGGTAGAGAAGGGTGCTGCGGACCATCCTGTGAAGCGGAAGTCATCATAAATGGAGGAGTCAGCCGTTTTAGTCATATCGCCCTTTTTAAAAGACGATTTCGTTTCTCCGGTGCTGTAATCATAGCTGTTAATCCAATGAAGATTGTCAGCCGAGTCGGCTCTGAAGCCAACTGTAAGTCCATCTGCCGCGTCAATGCTTCCTGCAATAGTTTCTTCCGTAAGCGTGGCTTTACCGATCTGTCCGCTAACAAAAGCCCAGCCGCAAGCAACTGTCACAGCTGAGAGAAGCGCCGATGTCAAAAATGCAATAATAGATTTTTTCATAATTAATGACTCTCCTTATCTCATCTGATCTACAGCTTTTCTGATGCGATCTGCCCTGTAATCATATTTTTCCTTAACAATTTCAATTAAAGTTCTGCCGGATTCTTCTATCTCTTTGACGCTGAGATCATCTATAATCTCACTTTTTCTGATGAGAATGGCTCTGTCGATGTAGTCGGCGATTTCCTCGATTAAATGAGTGGAGATGATTACCGTCTCGTCATCATCCAGAACGCTTACCAGCACTTCATAAAAATCCTCTCTGTTGAACACGTCGTTGCCGGCGAAAGGTTCATCCATAAAAATATATTCGGCGCCCTGACTGATTGCCAGCACCACTTCAAACTGGTTCTGCTGCCCCAGACTGAACTCGCTGATTTTCTTCTTAGTAGGCAGTTCAAAGAATTCCATCAGTGCTTCGTACCGCTTTTCCCTGAAAGTAGGAAACTGCATTTTATAAAACCACTTGTGGTCATCTGCCGTGATAGAAGGAAAGAAAGAATGATCACCGGTAGCAAAAGACAATCTGGCAATGTTGCTTTCATCTATCTTTTTTCCGTCCAGTGTTATTTCGCCATCGAAGGTCAGAAAGCCCATAATACATTTCATCAATGTGGTTTTGCCGGCTCCGTTGGCACCGAAGAGACCGATTATCTGGCCTTTGGGAATTTGAATATTGCAGTTGGAAAGGGCGACCTTTCCCTTATATTCTTTAGAAACGTTTTTAACCTCAATCATTTTAATTCCTCCTAAAATGGTAAAATATGCGCAAGATAATCCGGGTAAAGTGCGATATCCGGTGTTGCAGCCAGATACAAAATTAAATCAGCTGCGGTGTGTGCAGCCATTACGGCTGCTACATAAAGTGCTTCTATAGCAGGCGATATCCATATAGTTCTGTGATATTCTTTTCTGTCAGGAAGTCTTTTCATGACGTACACACTCTTGGTCTCCTTATTGTAGTATGAGTAATTCCAGTATGCCTGAATAAAGAGAACCATCAGAATGGCCAGTATGTACCCGTAATATGAATGCTCCTGAAGCTGGCAGAAGTAAGGCATTTTAAGGTCGGAATCTATGGTTATGCCTATGATGCTGCTGTTTATGACCCTCAGCTGCATGAGGTATCTGCCGAAGAAAAGCAGATGCTCAACAAAACCTATAACAATGCATCCTCCCAGCAAGGCGTTGGATTTTTCAATATTTATTCCAAGCGGCATAAACCTCCGTCTCAGCCGGCCTGGACTTATATTTTTAATACCTTTTCTTTCGCTGTTTCCCTCGGTTCTGCCATACAGATGCAGGAAAGATGTTTCGGGTGCTGAGTCATATACGTCGGTGGGACTGTTCACTGCAAGATGAACGTTGTCATCAAACTCTTCGCTGTCCAGGTCCATGAGACCCGCATATTTATTGACCTTAAACGGATCACCCTTAGGATGCTTTTCTCTGGAAATCACGTCGAACAGAGAAAATGCGGCATAAAGAGACATAATCAGAATGGCGATGAGTATATAACTGTTTTCCGGAGTGAATGCCCAGACGAGAAACATGGGAACGATAATCAGCGCAACACCTGCCGACGGTGTTCCGTTATGCCAGCTCAAATAGCATGATCTGGCGCATTCACCGGCAAGCGCTAATATGGAAACGACATTAAAAGCGATTAATGTCGGGTGTGAAAAAGGAATCAGAGCGGACCCTATTTTAGTTCTCAGCAGGCCCAGTGCGAGTTTGGTGTCGATGGCTGAGGCTCCTGCCATGGTAAGACCCAGTTTTCCGATTATATATAAAGATGCTATGGCGATCCCCCGGAATATCAGAAGCAATGCAAGAGAGTAAATGAAAATTGTAAGGTAAGATGAGACAGGTGAAAGATTAAGCCTTCTGATGGTATAGCCGGTGGTTGAATGGGCTGCCTTCAGGGCTTTTTTGCCGTTGATAGAGTTTACCACAGCTGTAAGTCCTGCCAGATTCACTGCGACAAGTACCAGCACAGCCCATATTCCTCCGAAGGCACGTTCCATAAGCATATATGAACTTGCGGCATAAGGGTTGCCGATTCTCAGTAAAAAAATAGCCAGAAAGAATAGCGGAACAGCCCCTGCAACAAGCAGGATTTTTTTATAGCCTGCTCTGTTGTAAAGAAAAATTAAAGACAGATATTTATTCATTTTGATTACCTCCTCTCAGGTCATCACGGTCAGAATCGTCCGTCAGATCGCTGCACATGTCAAGAAGCGTCTGATGAATCCGTTCTATGTCAGGAAAGGTGTAGTATTCAAAGCTTTTGTGATCATAATAGACGCCTTTATAGACAGTTACCAGTCCATACAGTTCCACATGGGTTCCCTGTGCTGAATCTCTGGGCAGTACATCCAGACTTCCCATGGCTTGTGTCTCAGGCATTTCCTCCCGCAGGAGAGTCTGGATACGGAGTTTCAGCTCCTCTCCCTTCGGGTCATTCAGATATATCATTTCCACACTTCCATCTTCTGCAACTACACGAATCCTGTTGAATTCCAGATTGTCCTCCTGAAAATCTATGGGTGAATTGCGCTCACGGCAAAGCCAGCTGACCGTAAGAACATAAAGCAGCATCAGTACCACGAAGACCACTTTCCAGACACGTTCCTTCTTCTGGGTTTCGTTAATATATGTATGGATTCCTTTCAGTGCTGCATTGTCGGCATCTTCGACCGTCATGGCCGCTGCGTCGTCAGGAAGCTGTTTTAACTTATCCGGAGACCGCCTTTCTCCATCCAGCAGTTCGCTGACCGATATGCCCAATGTCTCTGAGAGAGGTCTGAGCATAGAAACATCAGGAAAGCTTTTGCCTCGTTCCCATTTGGATACGGCTCTGTCGGTAACGCCCAGTATGTTTGCAAGCGACATCTGAGTCAGTTCTTTTTCTTTTCGAAGTTCCTGTATAAGTCTGCCCGTCTTTTCGTAGTCCATAATGATACTTTAAACTCCTTTCACAATGTAGATTTTATCATCTTTATGAAAGTAAAGCAACAAACCGTTGGTTGAATTGGCTTCCGGCAAGCAAAATGAAATTGTAAAGAATGGGATAAAGTAGTATAATTCATGTGATACTTATCAGATAAAAGGGAGAAGATTGTGGATATGGGAAAAGATAAACTAATGAAATTCAATAACTGGTATGAGACGCATATTGAGCGGTGGATTCCTTCCTATGCGTTTCTGTCTCTGATAGGATGTTTTGTGTGGAACTGCCTGATTTACTGGGGTACTCAGCAGACTATCCTGGGCCTTGGACTTGAGACCCATGATATGACTTCGGCTTTTGACCTGATGGTGCCTTTCCGGCCGGCATGGGTATCTGTTTATATACTGAGCTTTCCTTTCTGGGCAGTATGCTACATTCTTACAGCCAGGGAAAACACAAGGGAAGACTGGTTCCGGTTTGTATTTGCCGATATGATTGCGAAGGCCCTCTGCGGGGTGATTTTTATCTTGTTTCCAACCACCAATGTGCGCCCGGATATGGACGGCAGGGGAATTTTTGAATGTCTGATGGGACTCATTTATTTTCTGGATCCGCCTCTGGATCTGTTTCCGTCCATACATTGCCTGGTCAGCCTTCTGAGCTGGCTGGGGATAAGAAAATGCAGCAGCATACCACAGTGGTACAGAAATTTCACACTTATTTTTGCGGTGATGATTTTTGCGTCTACTCAGTTTACTAAGCAGCATTATCTGGCAGATGTTATCGGAGGTGTTGTAATAGCACTGGGCTGTTATTATCTCAGCAGGAGGTGCGGCGGATATAAAACAGTGGAAAAATTCTACGAGAGATTGAATTCAAAGATATTCAGATGCAGATGATTAAGGGGCCCGACTGACTGAAGCCACATGGAAGAAGTTTTGGAGGGTCCCTTTGTTGTATCACCTGCGCCTGTCATGAAATACAGATATAATTTGGAATATGGTTTTCATCTGTACAATCAGATTATAATATTATTAGGACCCATTGTAAAATTCATTTGTTTCATATATAATATAGAGCAGACTCAATATTACGGAGGTACCTGATGACTGAAGCAGAAATCAAGGCATTTCTGGCAATCTGCCGTTGCGGCAACATGACCAAGGCCGCAGAGAATCTGTATATAAGCCAGCCCTCTCTGAGCAGCAGGCTCAAGACACTTGAAAGAGAAGTGGGGCATGCTCTCTTTTATCGTCATAAGGGAGGCCGTGAGACTGTGCTTACGCTTAAGGGAGAGGAATTTTACCGCCTGGCTGTGGAATATGAGAATGTTTTGGACAGAATGCAGAGAATGTGTGCCGCTGAACCTATGAAACTGAGGGTTTCTTCTCTTCATAGTGTGGGAACGTATATACTTCCTCCGGTTTACGATGCCTTCATGCAGAAGTATTCGGAAATCGAACTGGTAATTCAGGACCTGGAGTTTGAGATGGCAAGAAAAAGCGTGGTTCAGGGCTTTACGGATATTGCCTTCAACGCATCTGTAAGGACGGGGAAAGGGTTTATAGTAAGGCCTGCTTTTTCTGAACCGATGGCGCTGATCTGTGCCGCAGATTCAGATTTTCCTGACGTGGTGACCAGGGAAATGCTTGATATAAAGAAAGAAATATATGTGGACTGGGGCGAAGAGTTTGAAAAGTGGCATGCATCTTTCTTCGGACATAACGCTTCGCCGACTCTGCGCCTGGAGATAATGGAGCAGCTTAAATATTTTGCCGCCCGGAAGGAGCACTGGGCTCTTGTGCCAATAAGCGCGGCAATAAGCCTTAGAAGGGACTCGGGAATAAGGCAGTGCGTCACGGATTTCAATGTACCCAGAAGGACGATAAACTACGTCACTCAGGAAGAGAGCGGCGAAAAAAATATCTGCGTCAGACGCTTTCTCCAGTGTATGGAGGAGACGCTTACGGAACTCAAAAAAGAAGGCCTGGAGCTGCTGCTCTAGGCCTTAGTCTTTTTTTTGATTTACTGTTCTGCTTCTTTTTCTTTTTTAAGGGTTCTGGTGAATACTATATCTGCCAGCAGGTCGAAAACACCGCTGGCCAGAAGTCCGATACCAAGCATAACCAGAAGAATTTTCATGGTTGAGAACGGATTGACCATAACCACCAGGCCGAAGATTGTTATAACGAGTGAAACAATCATTACTCCCTTCTGATATCCGAAACCGAACTTTTTTAGATTGAGAACATTCTGCATTCCTTCGATGCCTTTGAATGTAATCATGAAGCCCAGTATGAAAGGAACCAGAATAATAAACATGGTACTCTTCATCAGAACGAAAATTCCGAGGAGTATAAGACTGATGCCTATGGCAAAGCCGTTTGTGTCCTCGGCAATTCTGGTTTCAACCTTCGTGGCCATGTATGAGATCAGCTTGATGAGACCGATGATAATTGCCGCACCTGCCAGCAGATAACAGAAAACATCCTCCACCAGAGCAGGCTTAATTATGAGAGCGAGTCCCATCAGAATATAAATGAGGGACGATACAAACTTGGATATATTTTTGTTTTTCATTTTATGTACCTCCGGACAAGGTTATTGTAACACAGATTTCTTCAATAAACAATTGGTCATAATGTAAAAGGTGCTCAAATCGTCACAGTATCTTCACCAAAATGATTAGCACTCACCATTGACAAGTGCTAACAACGGTGCTATAGTATAGTCATACAAAGGAAAGGGGATGTGAAAAATGTTATTACCTAGCATTTTCAGAGAAAACTTATTTGATGATTTTATGGACGATTTCAGATTTCCGGAATTTAATGATGCAGACAAGGCTCTGTACGGCAAGAATGCAAGAAACCTTATGAAGACAGATGTCAGAGACAAGGAAGACAGCTATGAGGTGGACATTGACCTTCCGGGATTTAAGAAGGATGAAATTACGATGCATCTTGAAGATGGTTATCTGACGGTCAGTGCCGCAAAAGGCCTGGATAAGGACGAAAGAAACGAGGAAGGAACCTATGTAAGACGTGAACGTTATGCAGGAAGCATGAGCCGAAGCTTTTTCGTAGGCGACCAGATCACTGAGGATGACATTCATCCTAAGTATGAAAACGGCATTCTGACATTCAGCGTACCTAAAAAGGAGCAGAAAGCAATAGAAGACAGAAAACATTACATTGCCATAGAAGGATAAGGGGATAATCCGGATTGAAAAGCCAGCCAGCCTGTTTACTTCTGAACCGTCGGAGGTTTAAGAAGACAGGCTGGCTTTTGTTTTGCGGGAAACCTTTACTTTTAAGAAAAAAAGGATTGTGATGTGGGATATACTAAAAATTGTGTTATAATTCAGGTATGCTAAAAAATATATAAGACAAAAATGGAGGGGCTTTTTATGAGACAGCAGATTGAGGCCCTGCGCCGGGAAATGAAGGCGGAGGGAATCGACGCTTATATTATACCAACGACAGACTTTCACGGGTCTGAATACGTAAATGAATATTTTAAATGCAGGGAGTTTCTATCCGGGTTTACAGGTTCGGCAGGTACGCTGCTTGTGACTGACAACTGGGCAGGCCTATGGACAGACGGACGGTATTTCCTGCAGGCGGCGGCCCAGCTCCAGGGCAGCGGTATAGAGCTTATGAAGGAAAGAGAGCCCGGCGTGCCGACCATAGAGGAATATCTGAAGCAGCAGCTGACGGAAGGAAGCTACCTGGGATTTGACGGACGCGTGGTCAGCTGTAGTGAGGCGGAGTCTTATGAAGCACGATATAAAATACGCTGGGACGTTGATCTGGGCGGCAGAATCTGGGATACGTGGACCTGTCAGGAGAGGTCGGACAAGGGAAACAGGAAAAGACCGAAGCTTTGCCCATCACCAATATACGATATACCTTTCTCAGTGACGGGAGAGACAGCAGAATCGAAGCTAAACCGTGTACGTGCTGCCATGGATGAAAAGGGTGCTGATATGCACCTGATAACATGTCTTGAAGAGATTGCATGGTTATATAATCTGAGAGCCGATGATGTGAAACATACGCCTGTGTTCTATGCCTTTCTGCTCATAGATCAGCAAGGAGAAAGACTGTATGTGCTTGACGAGGAATTAAAAGAGAGTGAAGCAGCATCTCATCTTCCGGAAACCACCAGGCTGATGCCTTATTTTCAGATCTTCGAAGACCTCAGAAAGCTCCCTGAGGGTAAAATCCTTCTGAGCCGGGAACGTGTCAGCTATGCCATGGTAAGATATCTGCCGGACTGCATAAAGACCATTGACGCAGAAGACCCGGCAGAAATTATGAAAGCTGTAAAAAACAGTGCCGAAATACGCAGCACCAAAGAAGCTCACATCAGAGATGGTGCTGCTGTGACGCAGTTTATATATCAGCTCAAGTCGGCAGTTAAAAAGCTGGAAATATCGCCGTCTAAAAACACGACAATAAAGGATGGCAGCCAGCTCACGGAGATGTGGGTGTCAGACTGTCTGATGGAATGCAGGAAAAGGCAGAAAGGCTTCAAAGACCTGAGTTTTACCACTATAGCAGCTTACGGTCCTAATGGAGCCATAGTCCACTACAGTCCGGAGCCGGAGACATGTGCGTCACTGAAGCCTGAAGGATTTTTGCTCCTTGACTCAGGAGGCCAGTATGAGGATGGAACCACCGACATCACCAGAACTATTGCGCTGGGACCTCTCACAGAAAAAATGAAGCTGCACTACACACTGGTGCTGAAGAGTCACATAGCCCTGGCATCGGCACGTTTTGCCGAGGGAACCACGGGAGCGGAACTAGACGAAATCGCCAGAAGACCTTTAAAAGAGAAAGGCCTTAATTTCAACCATGGCACAGGCCACGGAGTAGGACATCTGCTCAGCGTCCACGAGGGACCCAACAAAATCAGTCCTTTGGGCGGAGACAGTATAATAAAAGAGGGAATGATTACAAGTGATGAGCCGGGGCTTTATCTGACAGGACAGTACGGCATAAGACTGGAAAACGAGATCCTCTGCATCAGAGGCGAGGACAGCGTCAGAGGCAGTGGCGGTATGCTGGAATTTGAACCGATTACATGGTGCCCATGGGAGAGAGAGGCCATTCTGCCGGAGCTGCTTACAGAGCAGGAAAGAAAGTGGCTCAACGGTTATCACCGCCGGGTTTACGAAATCCTGGAGCCGCTGCTTGATGAAGAAACGGCCGCATGGCTCAGAACCCAGACTGCAGAGATATAACAGATGAAAGGAAGAAATATAAAATGAATATAATAAGCTACGGTTGGCCTATCGCCTTGCTGGTGGTGGCCCACACCATCTATCAGATAAGCGCCAAGTCAGTACCAGATGCCATGGATCCTTTTGCAGCCGTGTTTTTCAACTATGTAGTTGCAGCGGCTCTGGCATTCTGCCTTTGGATGGTTATGGGACAGGACAGAAGTCTGACCACGCAGCTGAGTAAGATGAACTGGGCTCCGGTGACTATGGCGATGGCAATAACAGCAGTAGAGGTTGCCTCTGTTTTCATGTACAAGGTAGGCTGGAACATCAGCATTGGCTCTACTGTGGCTAACATCCTGACCGCTATCGCACTGGCAGGTGTAGGTGTTCTCATATATAAAGATGTGATGACGGTCAATCAGCTTATCGGCATCGGACTTTGTATAGCCGGACTTGTAGTGATGAACAGGTAAACGAAAATCCCCGAGGGACTGCATTGAGTGAGATGATGCTGCAGCTCCGGGGATTGTTTTTTTAGTCGGTTATTAGAAAAGGTTATTCGTAAAGCTTTTTGTCCATAGGAATTTTTTCATCTTCAGGCAGATCGAAGCCTAAGGTTCCGCCCGGATTCATGATGTTGTCCGGGTCAAAGTGCTCTTTGAGAGTGCGGAACACCTCGTACTCATTCTTACCCAGAAAGCCTTCCAGCCAAGGTGCAAACATTTTGCCGATGCCGTGGTGATGGCTCATGGAAGCACCACTCTTCTGGATGGCGTCGAGAATTCCGGCATGGTAGGCTTTGAATTCAGCAGGGTCATGCATCTGGGTGATGAAAATCCAGTAAAGATTTGCGCCCTGAGGATATACATGGGACATGTGAGTCATGCAGATGGTGTGAGGTCTTGATTTGCAGTATTTGCGCACCTCAGCATGGACCTTGCTCATGTTGCTCCAGTTGACGGTACATTCCATGGTGTCCATGACGATACCGAAGTCCTGCATGGTGTCACGCATGTAAGGGTCGTTGAAACGGCCCGACTCCCAGGCCTTGGTCACGATGCCCGTGAGTCCGAAACCGCCGTATTTGCGGCAGACCTTCTTGGTGTGCTTGGCAAGATTCTTTGAGAAGCCTTTTTCTCCGTTGGTGAATCCAAGAAACAGACACATCTTGCCTGGCTCGAAGCCTTTCATCTTGAACAGATGGCGCAGCGGAGAATCCACAACATTGTAGAGGTGGAGCATGATTTCTGTTTCTTCAGGGTCGGAAAGCCGGAATACGGAAGGGTAACCCGCTTCGGACTGCATGATTTCACGGGCGGCAGCCTGAGCTGTCTCCCAGTCCTTGAACATATATGAGTAACGGACAACGTTTTCAGGCATGTGGCGGAAAATCTTAAGGGTCACATGGGTGAGCACGCCGAAGGTGCCTTCGCTGCCCATCATAATCTGGTTAAGGTCGGGACCGCAGGCCTTTCTCGGATATGTATCGGTCTTGATGTTTCCTATTGGTGTGGCGTATTCCTGTGCGATTACGATATCGGAAATGCAGCCGTAGTAGGTGGAGTTTTGGCCTGCACCCCTTGTTACTACCCAGCCGCCTACAGATGAATACTCGAAGCTCTGAGGGAAGTGGCCGCAGGTATAGGCTCTCTTGGCTCCGAAAAGCTTCTGAGCGTTGTTAAGGGTTTCCTCAAGCTTAGGGCCGCTCATGCCTGCCTCAACTGTAATGGTCTGGTCGATTTCGTTGAAGGAAACAACCTTGTTGAAGCGGAGTCTCATGTCCAGGGAAATACCGCCTTTGACACATTCCACACCGCGGGTGACGGAGGAACCGCCGCCGTAAACATAGACAGGAATCTTCTGCTCCTGGCAGTAGGCTACGATTTCTTCAATCTGCTCCTTGCTGTCCGGGTATAGAACTGCGTCGGGAAGGTTTTCTGCAATTTTGTTACGCAGGCGCATGATGTCATACATGGTCTTGCCATAGGCCACGGAAAGGCGTGCGTAATCATATGTGCGTACGAATTCGTCACCGCAGATCTGTCTGAAACGGGCAAGCTGCTCCTCTGTCAGCTTAATAGGCAGGTCGAAGCTTACCTCGTCAAGTCCCAGGTCTTCGCTGTATTCCCTGAAATCATCGTCTGTGACATCGAAGCGTTCTTTCATCAGCTTGTACAGAGACTCTCTGGGAGCCTTTATCTGGCGCTTTTCGCCCCACTTGAATATAGAACGGTAGCTCTTATCTGAAAAATCGTCGTCGAACCACTTAGGCTCGAATTCTTTATATGGATGTGCCATGTTTTTCCTCCATTTCCTTGCTTACATTATATAAAGGTTTAAGTTTATCGAAAATCTTAGCAAAAATATCGTTGAAAATCTTGTCGTAGGTCTTGTGAACCTCCATATCCGGCTTGAATTCGTCGGTGATGTGAACCATTGATTCGATAGCCTCGTCCAGATCTTTGAATCGGCCGATTGCAGTAAAGGCAATAGCAGAGCTTCCTATGACAGCTGCCTCGTGGGTCTGGCTTCTATAGACAGGCAGACCGAACATGTCGGCAGTGATCTGGCATATTTCGGCGCTTCTGGAGCCGCCGCCTGCCACATAGACGCCTTTGGTCCTGGTTTTCATGCGTTTTTCCAGAGTTTTCATTCCGTCGATGAGAGCGAAGTTGATGCCTTCTATGATAGCACGGTAAATGTGAATTCTGGTATGTACGTCGGAAAATCCGATTACTGCGCCTCTGGCATTAGGCATTGACACGCCCGGAGTGAAGTACGGCTGGAAAACAAGTCCTTCGCAGCCCGGCGGTATCTCGGCAAGACGCTGATTCAGAAGCTCTTCTGCAATCATGCCTTTGCTTCTGGCTTCGGCTTCTTCCTTTTCGGCAAATTCACGCTTGAACCAGGATATGAGCCAGTAGCCTCTGTAAATTTCGATTTCCGGGTTGTATCTGCCTTTGTATGCGGCGACATAAGGCGGGAAGAAGCGCTGAGGCTCCACGTATCTGTCGATGGTGTACTGGATGGTGGCGGTGGTGCCGAAGCTGACGGCCGCCTTTTCCGGGGTGGTGCAGGAGAGCCCGATGGTCTCGCAGCCTTTGTCGGAGCCGGTGGCTATGAGAGGGAGACCTTCGGGTATGCCTGTCTGGGAGGCGGCCTTCGCAGTGATGCGGCCAATGGTTTCTCCCGGAGGGCACAGCTCGCAGAGCTTTTCACGAGGAATAGGAAAGACGCAGTAGGTCAGGTCTTTCGGTGTCTGCCAGCGGGAGTTCCTATTATCATAAGGTACATGGCCCACGATGTTTGCGGTGGAATCCTTCATCTCTCCCGTGAAGCAGAAGTTCATGTATCCGGAAAGCATCATATATTTGTAGGTCTTTTCCCAGTTTTCCGGTTCGTTTTTGCGTATCCAGTTGCAGTGGCTGATTTTGCGGATCAGTTCTGCTGTAGATGTCATGCCTGCTGCCGCAAAGAGCATCTGGTTTAATGCAGGAAAAGGTTCGCTGATTTCCGTTTCCCGTTTGTCAAGCCACAGGATAGCAGGGCGGACAGGATTTCCGTCTTTATCCAGACAGATGTCCGTGTCGCGGATGGTGGTTATGCTCACCGCCTCAATGTCATCCCAAAGACTGCCGGCCTCTTCTTTAAGTGCCAGAGAGGCTTTGCAGATGTTTTCCCAATAAAATTCCCCATTTTGCTCGGCCCAGCCCGGGTTTAAGCTGAAATACGGTTTTTCAAAAGCTATCTGCTTCTTGCAGACCAGATTTCCCCTGTCGTCAACCAGTACAGCTCTGAGGCTCTGGGTTCCGATGTCAAAAGTAAGTACTAAAGGTTTCATTTTTGTTACCTCGCTTTATAAGTCCGAAGCAGCTATAACGTTTATTCCCGTTCCGGCCAGGTCAGTGAGAATCACTTCCCCGCATCGCAGGTTTTTTTCTATTAAGACTGACTGCAGCTCTTTAAGAGCTTCGCCAATCAGTTTCTTCGGTATTTCTCCGTCTGTTCTCACAGGCAGCCACGGCATTTTATTGAAAGATGTTCGCACCGTGGTGGTGAGGGAGCGGGTAGGGTTGGTCAGCTCCGCCTGAGCAAATTTTTCGCCTCGCTTGCATTTGTTTCCCGTAACGGACACCTGTCCGTCCTCGGCCATGGCGGCATTGAGTCTGCAGCCGTTAGGGCAGACGATGCATATGAGTTCTTTGTCGATTCTGTTATTCACGTTCATCCACCTCCATTGTAAACTGCAGAGGACCTGCGCCCTCAAGCTTTGCAGCTTCGATTTCTATCTTTTCCATTTCAGGAGGTCTGAGTCCTGCAAATACCTTTGAAAAGACCTCTTTTCCGTTCATGAAGGCCTTTACTATAGTGCGGCCTCTGGTCTTTGATGTGCGGAAGAAGAAGGGTACCGCTTCATCAGCCGAAAGGTCGATGTGGGATGGCACTATGTAACCAAAGTTTTTATCAACCTTTACTTCCACAGACTTCAGGCTGTGGTCATGGCCTGCCTTGGCATAAGCCGCTGCTGCCCGACCTGCAGTTTCGCCGCTTTCGCTTACATAGTCCACAAGGTCGTTTACATGGAGGGCATTGCCGCAGGAGAAAATTCCCGGTATTGTGGTCTCATAATTCTGATTGCATTCCGGCCCTCTGGTGGCTCTGGAAATTTCAACTCCCAGAGATTCTGCCAGTTCGTTTTCAGGGATAAGTCCCACGGAAAGTATCAGTGTATCACATGGGATAAATTCTTCTGTACCCGGAACAGGATTCATTTTTTCATCTACAGCGGAAACTGTAACGCCGGTGAGACGTTCTCTGCCGTGAACCTCTGTTACTGTCTTTGACAGGTGAAGTGGTATATCAAAATCATCAAGGCATTGATATATGTTACGCATAAGTCCGCTTGGTTCAGCCTTGGACTCGTAAACGCCCAGGACATTGGCTCCCTCAAGGGTAAGTCTTCTTGCCATTATGAGGCCGATATCGCCGGAGCCCAGGATTACGCAGTTTTTACCGGGAAGCTGGCCCAGGATGTTTATGTAGTACTGTGCAGATCCTGCTGTCAGAACGCCTGCTGGTCTGGTTCCGTGGATTGCCACTTGTCTTGCGGTTCTCTCTCTGCAGCCGGTGGCAAGGACAAGGCTTTTGCTCTTAACCTGCTCAAATCCGCTGCTCTGAATGAGGGACAGCAGGAAGCCTTCACTTGTTTTTTCTATTCTGGAAGCAAAGGTGAGCGTTCTAACCTCTATATCTGTTTCCTCAAGCTTATGTATAAATCTTGTGGCATATTCACACCCGGAAAGCTTCTCACCGAAGCGCAGGAGGCCGAAGCCGTCGTGGATGCACTGCTTAAGCACGCCTCCCAGTCTGTCTTCTCTTTCTATGAGAAGGACCCGGGCACCCTGTTCATTTGCGGAAAGTGCGGCTGCAAGGCCTGCCGGGCCGCCGCCGATTACGGTTACGTCGTAGGTCTTTACATTTTTATTCATGACGGCCGCCTCCTTTCTCTTGTGCGGTGCCTTTCTCTCCTATGAGAATTTCGCTTCCCTCATAGCCTTTGCGTACCTCCTGAAGAGGGATGTGCTTTTCCTCGGCTATGATATTTACTACGTGAGGACCGCAGAAACCGCCCTGACATCTTCCCATGCCGGGACGCACGCGGCGCTTGATTCCGTCCACTGTGTCGCAAGGAAGGCTTCTTCTCATGGCGTCGAGGATTTCGCCTTTGCTGACTTCTTCGCAGCGGCAGACGATAATGCCGTAGTCAGGATTTGAGGCTATGAGCTTTTCACGTTCTTTATCAGAAAGCTCCTTCGGTTTTACTATGGCTTTTCGTACAGGATTAAAGTTTTCGTTTGGCTTGACTGTCATCTGCTTTGAAAGCATTTTGCAGGCCAGTTCTTCAATGGCAAGACCGATGGCAGGTGCTGCCGTAAGTCCCGGGGACTGTATGCCGGCCGCATGAATAATGTTATCTGTGAATCTGCCCTTTTCTATGATGAAGTCTTCTTCATAGGTGGCAGCTCTGATTCCGGTAAAATAGGTGATGATATCTCCTGTGGTCAGCCACTTGCCTGCGTGGTTGTGCTTCTCAAAGGAGTTTTCGATGCTGTCTCTATGGGTAGCGAAATTTTCTTTTTCTATGGTCTCTACAGCATCCGGGCCGATGAGTACGTTGCCGTCCACGGTGCCTACGATGCCGCCGCCCTTGGTGTGACCGGACTTGGACTGGGTGCCCATGAGTGAATAGATGGTCCTGATGTGGCGGCGGGCTTTCTTATCAAGGATAGCATTTGTGCCCTTTCTCGGGTGGATGGAGAAGAATCGGTCTCCCGCCATCTGTGCGATATCCTCGGCAAAAACTCCTGCCGCATTGATTACAATCTTAGGATAGATGACTCCGCGGTTGGTGGTAACACTCTTTATAGTGGTTTTGCCGTCTCTTTTTTCTGTTTCCATGGAAAGCACCGCTGTGTCAAGGCTCACCTGTGCGCCGTTGTCTATGGCGTTTTCGGCCAGGGCGATAGTAAGTCCGTATGGGCATACCATACCGGCTCCGTCAAAGTAGAGCGCGAATCTGGCTTCAGGTGAGACGTCGGGTTCTGCCTTGCGAAGCTTGCTGCCTGTGACCATATGTGCCTTGCCTGCTGCAGTCAGATTCCAGTACGGAAGCGTCAGATACATGAAGGGAAGGTACCAGCCTTTCTTAAAGCAGAGATACTGGCCGGTTCTCTCGAAGGGCACGTCAAGGTCCCTGCAGAGCTCATCGTAAAGGGCATTGCCTTTGTTATTCATTTCTTTTTTAAGCAGGCCGGGTGATATGTCGATTCCCGGATGGACCATTCCGTCATTTCGCGAAGAGGCATGGAGGGCCACATCGTATTCTTTATCTACAAGCAGGATATCTAGCTTGTTCTTGGAAAGCTCTCTGGCAATGGCGCAGCCTGTCACACCGCCGCCTATGACGAGGACGTCAGGTGTTTTGCCCTCCAGTGCCTTATCCTGCAGCTTGGGAAGTATAGGCTTCGGCTTTTCGGTGCCGGGTACAATGACGTCGCTGACAATATGTTTTTTACCGCCTTTTTCTGCACAGAGAAGGCCGGCTTCAACGGCTTCTTCCCAGGTTGAAGCTGTGCCTGTCAGATGAAAGAATTCGCCCTTATCATCTATGCGAATGGAGCCGCCGAAACGGGTGTCCAGCTTCTGCTGCGTTTTCTTTAAGTTCAAATATATCACCTCTTAGTGTTATGATACGATCAGTTTATGATTCTAACTGGGTTATAGTCTGAATTGAGTCAGCCAGACGGCTAACTTAATTATGAATCTATTTTACCATTGAAATCGGCTCTGGTCAATGGTATGCTAAGAATAGATTTTAAATGTGCCGAAAACCGGCTTGGAGTTGCCGGAGTCTGTGAGGTAAAAACCCAATTCCCCAAAAAAATGTGAAAAAAGGCAGTTTGATGGGGGCGAAGATTACATAAAATGTATCTAATGCAATTATTTGAGTACCAATCATACAGATAAAGCAATATTATGTAAATATATTACTAAGTCACCCCCATCAAATCGACTTTTTTGATGATTTTTTGTGGGGCAGGAGCGAAACCAGGAGAGAAACCAGGAGCGAAAACGAAGAACAAAGCAGGAAAAGGACGGAGGTTATGCAATGGCAGCACCGCATAATGACAACATAAAGGAAAAAATTCTTGAGGCGGCTTCACAGCTTCTGGCAGAAAAATCTTTCAACGAGATTTCTCTGGCCCAGATTGCGGCCAGGGCGGGAGTAACCAAGGGAAGCGTATATTACTACTACAAGACAAAGGATGACATCCTGTGCGATGTAGCCGACGGATACCTTATGGGCATGTACGATGAACTGGTGGCCTGGATGGAAAACAAGGAAAAGGACACCTCTCTGCCGAGATTGCTGCGCTACGTGCTGTCACGAGGTGCCTATGATCCGGCAGGCGGACTGAGACTGCATCTTACTGTGGATGCTGTTGACGGAAATGAAAAGATAAAGACGAGACTGCTAGAGAGATATCGCACTTTTAGAATCACAATAGGAAATGCTATAGCGGAAAGAAGGACCGGAGCAGATGCTGATTACTGTGGCTGGCTGGTGCTGACAATACTCGATGGACTCATGCTGCAGGTTCTGATGGGAAACGATGAGATTGACAGCCATGAATTCATCGAAAAGTTCATCAGGGATTTTTCGGCTTGAAATGACCGCCAGTTCTGTGGTATAATAACACGGATAACGTATATAAGTTCACATGAGCCGTCCTGCGGGCGGCATGGGTGGATGTTTCTACAAACTGCCAAACAGTTTACTATAGGTTATTACGCTTATGGTACACTGAGGGCGGTTTTTTTGTGCCCAAAGAGAAAAGGAGCAGAATGACATGAGGAAAAAATTACTAACAGCTGGGGCATTAATGCTGCTGCTCATGGTTTCGGTGACACCGGCTGCAGGAGCTTCTCGGTACCCGGACCGTTATGTGGATGGTGACATTCATTTTGAACTGAAATTACCTGATAAAGCATCATGTATGCTGACTATGAGGCCTCTGGAAAACATTGAGGAGCCAGAAAATTTCAACTTTGATCTGAGCGGCGGAGAAAAGGACGAATATTTTTACGTGGAATTTACGGAGAATAAAAGTGAGTCTACATTTTTTAAGAAGACCACCGATGTGCAGATAGAATACAACCTGGAACCTGTCATCGGAGAGACGGAGCTGAACCTGTCAGTTTCGGCAGGGCTTATGGCAAGGGTATACGACAGAGGGCTAAATCTGCATGGTGACGGTGGAGAAAGCGAGGGTGACGTAAGCAGCGAAGGCGGGATTTATCCGCTGGATCGTGAAAAGATGTCGGGACAGACGGACATACTCAGCTTGAGAATCGTTAGACCTGCTCCGGGCGCCTGTATTGCTGCAGCATGCATCGCAGCAGCTTTAATGGCAACTCTATTTGCCTGCATCGGCAGGAGAAAACGAGATAAGAAATAAGTAAAAAACAGGAGGTTTAAAGTATGAAATATGATGTAGCCATAGTAGGAGCCGGACCGGCGGGAATCTTCACGGCACTGGAAATGATAAGACAGGGCAGCAGCCGGAAGATTATCATAGTGGAAAAGGGCCGCGCCATCGAAAACCGCAGATGCCCTAAAAACACCACTAAAAAATGTGTGAATTGCAGGCCCTGCAGTATTACTACGGGATTCTCCGGGGCAGGAGCCTTTTCCGATGGAAAGCTTTCATTAAGCTGTGAGGTAGGCGGCGATCTGCCGAGCCTTATCGGAGAAACTTTTGCCCAGGAAATGATCGATTACACGGATAAGATATATCTTGAATTCGGCGCAGATACCAGGGTGGAGGGCATCGGCCAGACTGAAAAAGTTAAGGACATAAGGAAAAGAGCAATTCAGGCCGGGCTGAAGCTGGTGGACTGCCCTATACGCCATCTGGGAACGGAAAAAGCCCAGGAAATCTATCTCGCTATCGAGAGATTTCTCCAGGAGAGGGGCGTAGAGATTCTTTTCGGTTATAACTGTTGTGATGTGATTCTGGAGGACGGAGTATGCAAAGGCATAGTAATAGAACCGGAGACATCCGCAGGCACTTCTGACGGCGAAAGAGAGAAAATCCTTGCCGGTCATACGGTAATCGCCACAGGCCGCCGCGGAGCGGAATGGCTGGAAAAAATCTGCGCAAGATACGACATAGCCCACGCACCGGGAACGGTGGACATCGGAGTCCGCGTAGAGGTGAGAAATGAGATTATGGAAGACGTGAACAACGTGCTTTACGAATCTAAGCTCATCGGATATCCGCAGCCTTTCAAGAACAAGGTGAGAACTTTCTGTCAGAACCCGGGCGGATTCGTCAGCCAGGAAAACTACGATGACGATCTTGCCGTTGTAAACGGACATTCATATAAGGAACTCAAGTCAGGCAATACCAACCTGGCCATATTGTGTTCACACGATTTTACAGAGCCTTTTAACCAGCCTATCGAGTACGCAAGGAAAATAGGCGAGGTGACCAACATGCTTGGTGCAGGACACATTCTGGTGCAGCGCTACGGTGACATTCTTGACGGCAAGCGCACCTGGGAAAAGGAGCTTTCCCGCTCAAACGTAAGGCCGACGCTGCCTGATGCGGTGGCAGGGGATATTACTGCCGCCATGCCGTACCGTGCCATGATTAATATCATCAACTTCATTCAGGCTGTTGACCACGTGGTGCCCGGCTTTGCGGCTGCGGAAACTTTGCTTTATTCTCCGGAACTTAAATTTTACAGTAACAAGGTGAAGATGGATACCGATTTCAATACAAACGTGAAGAATCTTCACTGCCTGGGAGATTCCAGCGGCTGGACCAGAGGACTGATGATGGCTTCTGCCATGGGTGTCATCATGGGACGTAAGCTGGCGGAAGAGAATTAAAAAAGTGCTTGTAACCGTGTGATGAAACGTTTAAAATGAAAATATATACGAAACAACACGGAGGATACGATCATGCTGGAAACAGGTATCAAGGCGCCGTCATTCAATCTGCCGGATCAGAACGGCAATATGCGCAGCCTTGAGGAATTCAGAGGGAAAAAAGTAGTGCTGTATTTTTACTCTAAGGACAACACGACGGGCTGCACCAAGCAGGCCTGCGGTTTCGGAGAACTTTATCCGCATTTTCTGGAAAAGGGTGCAGAGGTAATCGGCATAAGCAAGGACAGCACTGCATCACATAAGAAGTTCGAAGAAAAGTTCAGTCTGCCTTTCGTACTGCTGGCCGACACAGAGCTTGAGGCTATCAAGGCCTACGATGTATGGCAGGAAAAGAATATGTACGGCAAAAAGACCATGGGTGTGGTCCGGACCACATATTTAATAGACGAAAACGGAATAATAGAAAAGGCCTTCGGCAAGGTGAAGGCAGCGGAGAATCCGGCAAAGATGCTGGAAGAACTCTAAGTGAAAAATTTTGATTATTCAGGAGGCAGCAGAGAATAAAATGAAAAAGAAACTTTTAATTGTCGTGGACTATCAGAACGACTTCGTTACAGGCTCACTGGGATTTCCGGCAGCAGTGGAAATTGAGAACAGCATTGCAGCCAAAATAGAAAAGTACCGCAGCTACGGTGAGGGAGGACAGGTGATTTTCACCATGGATACTCACGGTAAGAACTATATGGAAACCCAGGAAGGAACCAATCTGCCGGTGGCTCACTGCATCAAGGGTGAAGCAGGCTGGGATCTTTACGGCAAGGTGGCAGGACTTAAGGAAAACCAGGACATGGTATTTTCCAAGCCGACTTTCGGCTCTATGGAACTGGGCGACTATCTCAGAGACAGAGCCGACGAGTATGAAAGTGTAGAGCTGGCCGGAGTTGTGACCAACATCTGCGTTATTTCCAATATGGTTATTGCCAAGGCGGCAATGCCGGAGGTGCCTATTATAGTGGACGCATCCTGCGTGGCTTCCAACGACCCGGAGATGGGCGAAAAGGCGCTTGCTCTTATGGAAAACCTCCATGTTAAAATTGTAAGATAACACACCTTGTAAACAGAAAGAATAAAGGTTAAACTATGATTTTTCTTAACAACGCATACACCACGGCAGTGAAACCGGAAAGCGTAAAAACAGCAAAGCCTGCTGACGCAGAAACTGCAAAGACAAAGCTTGCAGAGCTTTTCCACATGAAAAATCCGGAGAATATTATTTTTACTCATGATGAGTTTCAGGCTATGGATATTGTTCTCAGAAGCTTTATCAGGCCGGGAGACCATGTGATTTCAACGGTGATAGAACAGAGTTCAACGGTTTCGGTTCTGGATGACCTTACAGATAAAGGGGCGGAGGTCACCTACATAGGAGTCAACAGCTACGGACGGCTGAAATATGAGGATATCGAGGGAGCTATAAAGGAAAATACGAGATTTATTGTCTTGTCTCACGGTTCCAATGTGACCGGAAATATAAACGACATGGAGATTATCGGCACCATAGCCAGACGGCATAAGCTGATGGTAATCTGCGACGGTTCTCAGACAGCGGGTGCATGTGAGATAAATCTTGAGACTCTGGGAGCGGATGTTTTCTGCTTTGCAGGACATAAGAAGCTTATGGGACCTTACGGCATCGGTGGAATATGCCTGAAAGAGGGACTCGTGCCTGACAGTAAGCTTGTGGACAGTATCGGTGAAATAAAGCCGGAAATTTACGGCGGTTTCTGCGCAGCTCTGGATTTCATCAAGGAAAAGGGAATCTACGGTATCTCCATATTCCCACACAGACTGGCCAAACGTTTCTTCGAGTCGGTGCAGTCCATGGACAAGGTGACTGTTTTCGGAGATTTCGGCACGGGTACACGTATTCCGACTGTAGCTGTAAAGGTGGAAGGCTTTACACCGGAAGAGGTAAAGCTTCACATGAGAAAGAACGGCATAGCGGTAAAGTCCGGATTATTTGAGGCGCCTATGCTTATGGAGGCCATGGGAACTCCCGATGGTCTCACACGCTTCAGCTTCGGCTATTTTAACACCCGCCGTGATGTAAACGATGCAATATGGGTGCTCATGGACCTTCTGGGTCTGGACGATCTGTATCTGCTGGCGTAATACAAGGATTAATACCGTATAACCGCCCGCACAGGGCAGGCATAGCTGCAGTAACCGCAGGTCAGACACCGGGACTGGTCGATTTCGGCCAGCCCGTTTTTATTGTAAAAAATCGCTTTGGATGCGCAGACCTTCATACAGCTGCCGCAGCCCTCGCAGTCCTCCTGGTTGATACGCATTTTCTTGTGTGATGTATCCGGGTTATAGTCAGGCTGCATGGTACCGTCAAGATAGCTGATTATATCGTCTATTTCCGATTTACTGCCGAAGCCTATCATTACCGAATGGATTTCCTCTTTGGAAAACACATAGTTCAGGGCTTTCTGGTAGTTTTCTGTCAGGTTGCCGCCGCCGAAGACCTTCATGGTAAAAACGCCTTTTCCTGCATTGCGGCATGCTCTGATGGCTTCCAGCATCTCATCACAGGTACCGGCCTCTGAGCCGCGTCGGATGCCCATGGATGCATAGTTTATAAGGGGAAAAACCACATCGCATTCCGGAATTCCGGCCATCTGCATGGTCACATCTATATGGTGAGTTGATATACCTATGGCCCTGACCAGACCGCTGCTGCGTGCGTCTATGAGGGCCTGCCAGGCACCTTTTCTTTCCTCGAAACCGCCGGTTCTTACCTCGTGCATGAGGAAAATATCAAGGAAAGACCGATCAAGTTCTGCCATGGCTTCACGGATTGCCGACATCATGCCATCGTAGCCTGCGGAAAGGGACTTGGAGCAGATGATGAGATTGTCTGCTGCCCTGCGGGTGCTTTCCTCGCCGGACGCCTCCATTATTTCCAGAGCCCTCTTTATATACGGATAGGTGCGGTAGTACTGAGCTGTGTCTATGAAATTGATGCCTTGTTTAACGGCATGACAGATGATGTCTGCGCCGTCATCTACAGGCAGAGCAAGCTGCTCGGGACCTATGGGAAGAACCCCCATCCCTACGGGGCTTACAGAAATATTTGTATTTCCAAGAGCAACTTTCAGCATATCTACACCAAAATCCTTTCTTTTTACACAATTATCAGTTATAATGTTATTATAAAGGAAAATCTCCTGAATTTAAACTCAAAAAAGAGAGGAAAGTTAAAATTGACCTGGGTTGAAAAACATTACGGACATCTTGAAGACCAGCCGGGCTTCGACGAATTTATCCACGAATACAATGCTGCTATTAAGGAGGTCGACACAAAGATAGAGATTCTCAGTGAGGATTTTGCGGTAAGACACGATTATAATCCTATTCACCATATCGAAAAGAGGCTTAAGTCGCCTCAGGGAATTGAAGATAAGCTGCGCAGACTGCAGTGTGATATTTCCATTCCTTCAGCCAGAGAAAACATTCTGGACATTGCGGGAATAAGGGTTGTCTGCAATTTTGTGGAGGACGTTTACGAGGTGGCTCACATGCTTACCTCCCAGAACGATATCAGGGTCAACACCTGTAAGGACTACATAGCAAATCCGAAGCCTAACGGCTACAGAAGTCTTCATCTTTCACTGATGGTCCCTGTCTTTCTGCTGGACGGATGTCTTGAGGTACCTGTGGAGGTGCAGATAAGAACCGTTGCCATGGATTTCTGGGCCAGTCTGGAGCATCAGCTCAGGTATAAGAAGGATAAGGAAATTCCGGCCAGAATAGATATAGAGCTGAAGGCCTGTGCCGAAGTCAGCGCTACTCTGGACAAACGGATGCAGAAAATTTTTAATGAACTTAACAAGCTTTGATTGTAATGTTAAACAGAAGGCTGAGATATTGAAATCTCAGCCTTTTTTTCTCGTTAGATGAATCTTTCCAGCCTTTCTCTGGTGCGGGCCTCGCCCAGAATCTGCTGGATTTCCCAGACGTCTGGCGACTGCTGGCGGCCCATGAGTGCCACTCTGATTACTGTGCTTACATGGCCGACGTGGCCTTTGTACTGGTCAGGGTTTTTCTTGAAGTCCTTTGGCTTTACTGCGTAGCCCAGTTCCTCGGTGATGGCGCGAATCTTGTTGAACCAGGTTTCCTGGTCGTCGCTGTGGTCGTAGGTTTCCAGGTATTTCTTAAGGATTACAGCAGTGTCGCCTGCGGCCTCAACCTCAGCAGGAAAGCTGTCCTCGATTTTGAACATATCGTCAAAGAAGTAGCTGATGTTCTCAACCATCTGCTGTGCGTAAATGTGGTCTTTACGCGGCTTTGCTCCTTCACGCCCGATGTCGAGAATCTTTTCCAGGTACGCTCTGTTGTCAAACATGTGCATGATTTCCGGCTTGAATTCTTCGGCCCATGATTTCAGGAAGTCGAAGAGTTCTGCGGCGCTGATTCTGAGCAGAACGTCCTTGCTTATGTCGTTAAGCTTGTTCAGATCGAAAAGTGCGCCTGATGTGGACATTTTTTCTGTGGTGAATTCAAATTCCTCGATATTGGCATCCGGGTTTGCTATGCGCCATTCCTCAAAGTTGGAGTTGAGGATGGTGAGCAGGTATTCGCGTACTGCTGCCGGGTGGTAGCCCTGATTGCGGTAGTAGTCAAGTGAAAGTTCAGGGTCTTTTCTTTTGGAAAGCTTACGCTTGTTTCCTTCCTCGTCCAGCTTCATCAGCTGAGCGGTGTGGCAGTAGATCGGCGGTTCCCAGCCCAGCTTCTCAAAAAGCTCGATGTGTATAGGCAGGGACGGCAGCCATTCTGCGCCTCTTACAACGTGGGTGGTTCTCATGAGATGGTCGTCCACCACGTGTGCAAAGTGGTAGGTTGGAATGCCTGTAGCCTTGAGGATTACAGTATCCTGGTCGTTGGCAGGCATTTCGAGAATACCGCGGATGGCATCCTTTACCTGAATTTTGCGTCTCTGCTCTTCAGGCAGGCTCATGTCTCCGTCGGACTTAAGTCTGATGACGTAGGACATGCCTGCTTTGATATTCTTTTCGACCTGTTCATAGGTGAGTGCTCTGCACTTTGCAAACTGGCAGTATATGCCCGGGGTAAGCTTCTGGGCCTCCTGCTGGCAGCGGATTTCGGCAATCTGCTCTTCTGTGAGGAAGCACGGATATGCCTTGCCTTCACTGACCAGCTTCTTGGCAAAGCACTGGTATATATCGCCTCTGTGGCTCTGGGTGTAGTCTCCGTATTCGCCTATATCTCCCTCCATTGTGGCGCCTTCGTCAAAGTTGATGCCGAAGAAACGCAGGGAGTTGATGATGATTTCAACGGCGCCTTCCACGTAGCGCTTATCATCAGTGTCCTCTATTCTGAGGTAGAATTTTCCGCCCGACTGGTGGGCCAGTCTCTCGTCCACAAAAGCTCCGTACAGGTTGCCTAAATGAATGAAGCCTGTAGGGCTCGGTCCCAGTCTGGTTACTTTAGCACCTTCAGGAAGCCGTCTCGGCGGATAGAGAGCTTCGTATTCCTCCGGGGTTTTGGTTATGTGCGGAAAAAGCAGTTCCGCCAGCTTGTTGTAGTCCATATGTTAATCCTCCGTTTTATGTTCGTAATTATGTGTGCGCTTGCATTGCGCCTGAGCCGCGCTGCGCCGCGGCCGGATTATGGCGGCTTCACGCCTTGGTCGCGCTGCGATCGCGCCCTAATACTTAATTTTAACAGTAAAAGTATTAAATATCAATAAGTTGGTACAATAAAATGTGAGAAAATGCGGAGATATGGTTGCGATCAGGTTATATAATGCAAAAAGTAAACCTGCTCGAAGCATTTTCAATGAGTTGCGGGTTCATAGGGTTTACTTTTATTTTTTGAAATCGTATGTTTTTTAAACCACATTTACATATTTATACAGGCGATAGACCTGTTTTAGAAAAAATATTGCTTTACGGGAAAATCAGGTTTACTTTTTGGGTGCGAAAAAGGAAATACCAGTACGTTTCAGGTTCTGCTACTTAATCTCGCTACAGAAAAGTAAACCTCTCATTCGTGATAATCGTTGAAAACAGCTTGAAGAAGGTTTACTTTTTGGAAAAGTAAAATAAATGAGCTGATTTAAGAGAAGAGGGGGAAAAGGAAATGACTGAAAAAAATGTAAATGCGAATGCGACAGAGATGGATCCGTGCGCATTCAATATGTATATGGAAATTATGAGGAAAGAGCTTCCCATAGGGGAGAGCTTTGATTTGCTGGAAAGGAAGCTCTTTATAGGAGGCCGCCGGGCCAGCATGTTCTTCGTGGACGGCCTGACCGACGGCGAGAAAACACAGCGAATTCTCGCCTACCTGATGGCCGTCCCGGCGGCTGGATTATATGGGATTTCCTCCAGTCAAAGGTTCATCGAGACGGCGCTGCCGTTTCTTGATACAACCGTCATAGAGCCAAAGAACGGCAGCCCTGATGCCGCCGGAGGAAATCCGGCGGCGGGGCGCAATGCAGACAGCACTTCCACCCCGCCACTGACCATGGTACAGGCCGTGGATTGCTATAGGCAGATGCTGCCTAAGCTTTATGCCGGACTGGTGCCTTTGCTGGTGGAGGGTCTTGACCGCATTATCATCATTGACTGCCGTGAGTATCCTTCGCGGTCAGTGGAGGAGCCGGACAAGGAGAAGACCCTCCGCGGCGCAAAGGACGGATTCACCGAAAACTTCATGGAAAACGTTGCCCTCATAAGGCGGCGAATCCGGGACAATAATCTGATTTTTAAAGCCTACAATGTGGGCAGTGTCAGCAAGTCAGATGTGGCGGTAGTTTATCTTAAAAACAGAGCGGACATGAAGCTCATAGACAAGCTGGATCAGTGTCTGAAGGATATGGCGCCGGATGCGGGCGGACATGGCACGGACGTGCTTTCCGTGGCCGACCAGAGCCTCCTGGAACGCCTGCTTGCGGCTCTGGGCACGGCAAAGGGGCTGAACCCGTTCCCTAAGGTCCGTTATACCCAGAGGCCCGATATAATTGCCGCGCACCTTGCCGAAGGCAAGGCGGCCATCATCGTTGACAATTCGCCGACAGTAATGATGCTGCCGGTGAGCGTTTTTGAGTTTTTCCAGGATCCGGACGATTACTATTTCCCAAGGATGACGGGAAACTATT
>JALFXR010000017.1 GCA_022787405.1 Bacillota bacterium | reverse complement strand
ATAGGAATGCTTGTAATCCTCGATTCCATCATAAACAGAATTACGGCAAACCGCATGAGGGGAAAGGAAACCTTCATAGTGATTGACGAAATATATCTGCTTTTCATGCATGAGTATTCCGCTCAGTTCCTCTTTAAGCTCTGGAAGCGGGTCCGTAAGTACGGAGCATTCTGTACCGGTGTTACTCAGAACGTTGATGACCTACTCCAGTCCCATACAGCAAGGACCATGCTCTCAAACTCAGAGTTTATTGTAATGCTTAACCAGGCGGCAACGGACAGAGTTGAGCTTGCAAAGCTTCTTAATATCTCAGATCTGCAGCTTTCTTATATTACAAATGTTGATGCAGGTCACGGACTTATTAAGGTGGGAAGCTCGCTGGTTCCATTTGCCAACAAGTTCCCTAGGAACACCAAGCTCTACCGTCTCATGTCCACCAAACCCGGTGAAGAGCCTTTTGATGTTAATGAGTATCTTCGCCTGTAGCAGTAAAAAAATCTACTGTCAGGGACTTTGACTTTTTCTTCAGGACTATATTATGGATAGTGGAAAGGAGGTAAGCAAATGGACAGTATACTGGTAAAACCGCAGGTAAAGGACGATGAATTCTTCTGCAAGGAAGTATATGCTGATAAGCTTCAGAATCACTTTAGCCTGTTGTGTGAAAAACTTGATTCGCCTGCTGTGGAAGATGTGGAAATGCTTGCAGATATGGTATATAAGGCGGCATATATTGACGGATTCATGGATGCACTGTATTTCAAAGAACTTTAATCAAAGACTATTACGGAGGAGCTAAGTTGCTCCTCTTTTTACATGGCGACAGTTTGCAAAGACTGCCGCCTTTTGTTTTGACTATGAACGAAGGGAGGAATCATATTGGCGAAAATAAAGACGCGAGAGACCCGGAGAGGCTCAATAAAAACAATTGACCGGACATCAATCATGACGGAGCATATCAGGCAGGCAAGCTTCAAGGTTAAGGATTCATCTGTGCCCGGCACAAGAGATTCAGATAGTCCCGACAGCTATGCGCAGGACAGAATATCAGAATACGGGCATGCGGCGGCTGACAGGGCAGTTATTGCTTCGGGAAGTATTGGAAAATCTGCAGCAAGGCAGATTCGTATGAAAAAGGATGCCATAGAAATAAAGAAGCGAAAAGACGAACTATTAAAGAGCAGGAATGCAAAAGCAGCAGAGCAGGCTGCTGAATCAGGTCTTCACTCAGCGAAGGTTAAAACCTCGGCTGAAATGCAGAAGCGTAAAGCTGTTTCAAGAAAGACCATGGCTGACAAGGCAAAACGCGATGCTGCAATCAGGAATTCCATTAAACTGAGAGACAGTGCACGAAGGGTTCGAAAGGATGCAAAACGTTCAGTCCAGGCAATGAGCAGACTTGTAAGAAGAATTATTGAAGGAGCCCGGGCAATGGCTATGGCAATCGGAACTGCCGGTACTGCGGCTGTTGTAATCGTGGTAATGTGCGTATTATTCGGCGCAGCTTTCTATTTCTTTGGAGATGACTCATCGTCTTATGAACCTGTAAGTCCCGAAGTTGAAGCCTATACCCCACTCATACAAAAGTATGCTGATGAATATGGAATACCACAGTACACCGAGCTTATTAAGGCTGTCATGATGCAGGAGTCAGGAGGCAGAGGCAAAGACCCAATGCAGGCATCGGAGTGCGGCTACAACAAGAAGTATCCGAAGAAGCCTAACGGCATTAAAGATCCCGAGTATTCCATAGACTGCGGTGTCCATTATCTGAGCGATAACCTTTCTGCTGCTAAGGCCAAAAGCCCTGTCGATATGGACAGGATAAAGCTGGCTCTGCAAGGGTATAACTATGGATCCGGATATATACCGTGGGCAATGAAAAAGTACGGAGGCTACAGTTACTCAGGAGCTGTTGAGTTTTCAAAGCAGCAGGCAAAGAAAAATGGCTGGTCATCCTATGGAGATCCCGACTATGTAGAGCATGTGCTCAGATACTACCCTTACGGCAATTATTCCTATGATGTTATAAACACAGGACCTGGAAAGCTCGGGCTTCCTATCAACGGCATGAAACGTGGAAACATATCATCTCATTTCGGCCCTAGAAGCTCCCCGGGTGGCATCGGCTCAACCTACCACCAGGGACTTGATATAGCCTTCCCTATGGGAACAAAGGTGCTGGCATGCGAATTCGGAACAGTCACAACCGCAGGCTGG
>JALFXR010000242.1 GCA_022787405.1 Bacillota bacterium | reverse complement strand
GCTATGCTGGCGTGGTCTGAACCCGGCAGCCAGAGGGCACTGTAGCCCTGCATTCTCTTCCATCTTGTGAGAACATCCTGCAGAGTCTGGTCAAGTGCGTGGCCCATGTGCAGCTGTCCTGTAATGTTTGGCGGCGGCATTACGATGGTGAAAGGTTTCTTGTCCTTATCAACCTCCGCTCTGAAGCAGCCGTTTGTTTCCCACATTTCGTATATGCGGTCTTCAAAATCCTTAGGGTTATAGGTTTTTGCCAAATTTTTCTCCATGTTTTTTTCCTTTCCTGTAAATGATTTTTTCAGGCTGCCTCGGGGCCTTTCGCAATGTCTGCCGGACAAAAGCTACGGCATAAAAAAAGTCCCTTGCAAGCCTTTAAGCTCACAAAGGACGAAAATACTTTTCCGCGGTACCACCTTTGTTCCCGTATCTGCACTAAGCGGATGCGGACCCTCATTATCAATCAAAACTCAGAAGCAACCTTCACAAAACGCTTTCTCCCGCGGCTCTCAGCCTATGACCGCAATTCTCTGTAAAGTGCTGACCTTTGCTACTCCTCTTCGTCACCGTTTTATATGCAGTTATTAACTATATTATTTTATTGTCTTTTGAGGGAAAAGTCAAGACGGAATATTGATTTTTTAGCCTACCTTCTCGGGCTTCCGGCGTGTCTGATGCCAGTGTACTCGGCGATTTCCTTGTCCAGTGTTACAAGGTTATCCATGGAAAGGTCATGCACCGAAGTGTTTCCTGTAACTCTGGCAAATGTCTTAAGTTCTTCAAGGGACACATTCAGGAAGTTTGCAACTCTCTGAGCAGAAGCTTCCACATGAAGTCTCTTTCTCAGTTCCGGATCCTGAGTAGCTACCCCCACAGGACATTTACCTGTGCCGCAGATGCGGTACTGCTGACATGCAGCTGCGATAAGTCCTGCGCTGGCAATAGCAACTGCATCAGCTCCCATAGCCAACGCCTTGGCAAAGTCAGCGGAAACTCTCAGTCCTCCTGTGATTACAAGTGAAATGTCTGAGCCCACTGAATCAAGATACTTTCTGGCTCTGCTCAGAGCATAAACGGTAGGCACTGTAGTGGCTTCTCTCAGGAAGAAAGGACTTGATCCTGTAGCTCCGCCTCTTCCGTCTACGGTTATGAAGTCAGGCTCTGCGAAAACGCAGTATTCCAGGTCGTCTTCAATATTCCCCGCAGCAATCTTGATTCCGATCGGTCTGCCCTCTGAACGCTCTCTGAGCATATCCACCATGGCTTTTAGATCTTCCTTGGAGTTTATCTCAGGGAATTTGCTCGGACTCTGAACATCCTCGCCCTGCTTCTTTCCACGTATTGCTGCGATTTCGGCAGTCACCTTTTCGCCCGGCAGATGTCCGCCCATTCCCGGCTTGGTGCCCTGACCTATTTTGATCTCAATAGCATCGGCATTTCTCAGGTTCTCGTCAGTTACACTATACTTGTTCGGAATGTATTCAAAGATATATTTATATGATGCTTCTCTTTCTTCAGGCAGGATTCCGCCTTCACCGCTGCACATAGCTGTTTTAGCCATAGCTGAACCCTTTGCAAGAGCTACCTTTACTTCCTTGGATAAAGCACCGAATGACATGTGAGATATGTAAACAGGGCTTTCCAGCACCATAGGTTTCTTGGCGTGCTTGCCGATAACAGTTTTGGTTTCAACGAAGTCTCCGTCGTTCAGCGGAGCCGGTTTGAGCTGTGCGCCTAAGAGCAGAATGTCGTCCCAGTTCGGCATAGGCATTCTGGTGCTCATGGCACCTCCTATAGACTTGCCGGTTACAGCCATCTCGTGTATCTCAGCCATGTATCTGTTCGATTCGTCATGGCGTGCTGTAGTACTGTCATAGTCCAGCTTTAAAGTTCCATCTTCTACTGCAGCATTCTCAGCCTTTTGAGGCTTTGCCGGTGATGCCGATGCTTCCGATGCAGACTCACCTTCAACAGGCTTCAGAAAAGTTGCCGGTACCATGCATACCGGGCAGCTGTCAAGCTCTGAAACGGGCTTGCCCTCTTTTTCTTCATCGTAAATATTTCCACATACCATACATTTATAAATTGCCATATTAAAATCCTCCTTCACCACAGTGGCACTCCCGGTGCTGCTGTGTTAATGATATTTTAACATGTTCCATGTACCTTGTGTCAATATTTTTTATTTCACTTCAACCAATTCATATTCTCTGACGCCATATCCTAAGTCTGCGGCGGCTTCGATTGTGTGAACACCGTTTCTGCTTTCTATCCTTTCAATGAGGTGAGGCTTGCCCGGGTCCGAGCAAGCGTACACCAGGTCAATGCATGCCTGGTCAATGGCTACAGGGTCTGTGGACACGAGAATTCCGATATCTGCAATGCAAGGATCTTCTGCCACAGCACAGCAGTCACAGTCAACGCTCATGTTTTTCATGACATTCACATAGAGGATATTACCCTTCATGTACTCTATCACTGAGCCTGCCGCATCAGCCATAGATTCGAGGAAAGCATTGTGATCTGCTGTCCATATGTCCTCAGGCACGCCTGCACCGTGGATGTAAGCCTTTCCGTATGAGGAAGCCACACCTATGGAAAGCTGTTTCAGTGCTCCTCCGTATCCGCCCATAGGATGTCCCTTGAAGTGGGAAAGAACAAGCATGGAATCATAGTATGCAAAATCCTTTCCTATGTAGTTTTTCTTTATTACTTTTCCGTTCGGTATATCAAGTTCCAGGTCCGGACCCTCCGCATCCAAAAGATCCACATCGAAATATCTGCTCCATCCGTGGTCCTCTAAAAGCTTTTTGTGTTTGCGTGTTTCATTTCTCTCGCCGTCATAAGCGGTGTTACACTCAACTACAGTGCCTCCCACGTATTCGATGACCGGCTTCCAGAATTCAGGTCCCAGAAAGTTCTGATTGCCCTTTTCTCCGGAATGCAGCTTTACAGCCACCTTTCCAGGCAGATCCTTTCCTGCTTTTTTGTAAAGTTCCAGAACCTTTTCCGGTGTGATTTCTCTAGTAAAATATACAACTGGTTTCATATTATCCCTCCGTTACATTAATTAAATTGATTTTCCCATTTCATAGGCTTTCTTAATCGCCGGATGACCTTCTATCTCGCCTTCATCGTTTACTCCGCCTGCGAAAACTGTTCCCTTAAGGCTTGCCCTAGGAAAGCAGTCAATCCATCCTGTCAGCCCGCCTACAGCTCTATCAGGAGCGTGCTCATCATCTTCAGCTGCAGCTGTCAGCATATAGATATCGGTGAACTTGTAATCCGAATCGTAAAGTGAATTGGCTCTGTCCAGTAAAGTTTTCATCTGTCCGCTCATCTCATAGTAATAAATAGGACTGGCAAAGGCGATAACCTCAGCATCGTGCATCTTAGCAGCAATCTCAATAGCATCGTCTTTCATGACGCACGCTTTAAGCTTCATGCAGGCCATGCATCCTTTGCAGAAGGCTATTTTTTTATCCTTTAGGGTAATCTTTTCCACATGATGTCCTGCTTCCTCTGCTCCCCTTGCAAAGGAATCTGCCAGCACTTCTGAATTGCTGTTTTTTCTTAAACTTGTGCTTATGACAAGAACGTTTTTGGTCATTTCAGTTCCTCCTCTTAACGCATTAACGCGGTTCATCTGCCAAAACATGAACATTGACATTGAAGCCGCCCTGTGATATCTTTATTGTATAACCTAAACCTGACTTCAGGTCAAGATATTTCTGCAAAAAAGGAGATTTTTTCATGTATACCATCGGTCAAGTGTCAGAAATGTTTAATATCCCTGTTTCTACCCTGCGCTATTATGATAAGGAAGGTCTTTTTCCAGGTCTGGAACGTTCCTCAGGTATACGCAGATTCAGCGAAAAGGAAATCGAGGCGCTGCGTATTATAGAATGCCTTAAAAAAACCGGCATGGAAATAAAGGATATCAAGCAGTTCATGAAGTGGTGCGCTGAAGGCAGCAGTACTTATTCTGTACGCAAAGATTTTTTCCTGCGCCGCAAGGAAATCGTCGAGGGGGAAATCCGAAAAATGAGTCGAGTCCTTGATATGATTGATTTCAAATGCTGGTACTATGAGCAGGCCATTAAAGACGGCAATGAAGACAGGCTCAATCAGATGATTCCTGATAATCTGCCTGATGAAATCAAAGATGTATATGACCGGGCACATGAAGACTAAGTTTCTGCTGGGTTTTCCACCAAAAATCACAAAAAACCTCTGTTTGACGGGCGTTCATGCTTCACAAACAGAGGTTTTCTTAACTTTTTGCTTCTTATTACGGTCTTTTGTCTTCCTTATAATCGTTCATACCCGTAATACTGCCCGGCAGATCTTTAAAGACGCCCACAGGAGCCCTATATATGGTTTTTCCCTTGCGAACTTTTATCACACTCCTTATAACTGCCAGTGCTGCAATCAATCCGAAGAGAACGCCAAACACAATTCCCATCTTGTCAGCAATAAATTCCAAAATCTCTGCCATGATATTCCTCCTATCTCACCTTCACTAACAGCAGCCTCCCTTCGCCCACACTCACCTCAGCAGTGCAGCCCGGAAGGACCTCGTTGCTTACCCCATACTGGTACTCGCACGTTATCTCAGCATTTTCCAGCGGGTACTTTGCTCCGCGTATTGTTACGCCACGAGCTGTTCCCGATATATTTATTAATGAAAAGTATACATAAGAATCATCGATAATGCAAGGCTTTTCACAGCGATCAGATACTATCTCTATTTCAGAATAGTCATCGATTATGGTTCCTTTCTTGCCTGTCGAGTCCAGCATAAGCAGTATTGAGACATTTCCCAGAGTATGGTCCAGCCTTTCACCTACAACACCAACCAGAAGGAAATCTTCAAATCCACGTTTTATGGCTTCCTTAACGGCGAAAACCGTATCCGTATCATCTTTTTCACAGGGCAGAACTATAGTCTCTGTCCCCATTTCCGGATTGGAATAGGAATCAAAATCCCCTACGATAAGATCCGGCTCAGCCCCAAGCCCATCCATGTGTCTGAGCCCGCAGTCACAGTAAATCACATAGTCATCCTGTCTGAGCATTGCACCAACAGTCCTGTAATCACCTATGGATGCTCCGCCTACAATCACACATCTTCTCATACTCTATCTTTCCGTTTCTATATCAAATGTTTTCAGTTCATCTGTGACCTTTATGACTTTGAAACCCGCATTTACGGCAGTTTTTATAGCATAGTCGGAATCCTCATAAACAAGGGTTTCTGCCGGCTGTGCACCGAGAATTTTAGCTGTATTTACGAAAATATCAGGATTTCTTTTGCTTGTCCCCAGTTCTGAGCAGATATAAAGCCCCTGAAAATACTGGCTGATTCCGTGACGCTTACAGGCCGCTTCGATTAAAATCCTTTCACTTGAAGTTACTATTGCCATGGGTATTCCTTTTGAGTCGTAATGCTCCAATACCTGGCGAGCCCCCTTCTTAAGTTCCACCTCTGTGGCATAGAAGCTTTCCACCAGTCCCAGGTATTCAGCTGCTATCTCATCTCCGGTTTCGGGGAAGCCATACTTTTTCTTAAGATATGCACCTCCCTCTTTGGTTGTCAGAGGTATCAGCACCTGGAAATCTTCCTCACTATATGGGAAACCTCTGCGCTCCAGAACCGTCTTCAGAGCTTTTCTCCATGAAGCTATGGAATCCATCAGAGTCCCATCAGCATCGAATAATACTGCTTTAATCAACATATTTCACCACCTGTAATTACACTCCCAGTGCCATCCTGCCGCACTCTTCCAGCTTGACGCAATTTTCAAAGGCGGTTTCGATGTCTGCTCCACAGGCCGCCATACCGTGATGGCTCATAATGCATCCGTAGTTCTGACCGAGGGCTTTTACTGTGTTTGCCATAAGCTTCTTTGTTCCCGGAAGTGCGTATTCTGCCAGCTCAACCTGAGTGCCGAAAATTTTCTGCATTTCAGGGTCATTTATGCGCAGCGGCCGCTCTGCTGCTGCGAAGACACAGCAATATTTGGAATGTGTATGGATTACAGCTCCTGCATCAGGACGTTGTTTATATACCTCTGCATGAAGACCTTTTTCTGATGTAGGCTTGAGGCTGCCCTCATACTCAAGGGTGTTGATGTTTACTTTGACCATATCTGCCGGGGTCAGTCTTGTATAATCCAATCCTGAAGGTGTTACCAGCATATAAGTGTCATCAAGTTTTATGGAAAGATTGCCCCAGGTGCCCTGTACAAGGCCTGTTTTAACAAGCTTTTTGCCGTACTCGCAAAGCTTTTCTCTCAGTTCCCATTCACGTGATGTAGGCTTGCATTCTGCATTTTCAGATGCGCATGGCTGCGCAGGCTGTTCTGTCTTTCCTGATTCCGCCTCGCTTTTCTTTACACCTGCCTCGGTCTTTGAGTATTTTTTCTGATATATTTTGTGCATGAGCAGAGCCTCGAACTTGTTTATCTCCTTGGCCCCGCCTATTCTATCTGCCAGAAGAGTTATCTCAGCTGACTTTTCCAGAACGGTCATGCCGACAACAGCTTCGTAAGGAGTTCTGCCTCCTGTTATAGTGTAGCCTATGCCGTTTCCGTCTTTATCCACACCGCGAAGCACCATTGCTCCGGTACTTTTCTTAAATGCCTTTGCCATGGATTTTCCTGCTTTATCATTGGAACTGCGTCCATCGGCTATATATGCTGCAGGTCCTATTATTTGTGCCATGTCATCAAGAGAAGCCTTAAAAGGTCTTGCATCACGAAGACATTCCTGGCAATATGGAGTCTGAGAAAACACCATAGCGCTCATTCCCTTCCTCGCCAGAGGCAGATGCTCTAAAGCAAGCTTTTCCACATCTTCTTCTTTAATGTCTGAAAGGTCTGATCCATCCTTTGTCCCATAGACGCCCTCTGCTGTCTCAATGAGAAGCTTGGCAGCTTTTCCCACGCTATACTCCTGCTCAGTCATCATCTTTGCGTATTTCTTTAATAGTTGGTAATATGCATTCTGCATTACTGTTCCTCCCCTGTAAATCTTCGTCCGTTAGCTATAATATACGCTTTTTCCAGAGATTTGTAAATGTTCTTATAATCCTCGAATAAATCGTCATATATAGCTTTATTTTCCGGATTAGGTTTATACCTCTTCTCTATCTGTACGAAATCCTTAGCTGCTTCAAATCCAGGCAATTCACCCAGTCCAATGAGCGCCACAACTGCAACTCCCACTGCTCCTGCGTTTCTCGGGTCTTTGACCACAGCGAAATGCTTACCAGTGATGTCTGCGATTATCTGCATCCAGCCGTCGTCAAGTGCACCGCCTCCGATTATTCTGAAATTGTCACAGGTAAAGCCATAATCCTGTTTGTAGTTTTCAAGAATCCATCTCAGGTTATATCCTATGCCCTCATAAACTGCCCTCATCAGGTGTTCTCTGGTGTGAACCATGTTGATATTGAAAAGTGTGGCTCTTGTAGTTGTCGATGATACAGGACAGCGCTCGCCTAGCATCCACGGTGTGCATACCAGGTGGTCACTTCCCGGCGGAATGGTTCTTATTACATCGTCCATGTACTTATAGATTCCATCACCGTACTCTTCTTTTTCACGAGCAAAGAATTCATCGCATAGCCACTGTATGTTGGCTCCTGCTGATTCTGTAATGCCCGCAATCAGGTTCATCTCTCTGTCAGCACTTTGAATTGCTGCCGCGCCGTGCATGAATTTGTCCGCTGTTTTACTGGTTGCTGCAACCCAGGCCGATGTTCCTAAATAGATATGCAGATCTCCATCTCCACACATTCCCGAGCCAACAGCTGCAGCCTGTACATCATCGCATCCCCCGAAGACCGGGGTACCCTGGCAGAGAGCCATAGCCTCCGCAGCTTCAGACTGCAGTCCTCCTACTATATCTGTACTGCATACCAGAGGCGGCAGTTTTTCCATATCCACACCGGTAAGCTTCATCACTCCCAGCCATTCCTTCTTTTTCAGGTCGAGGCCGTAGGATGAGGCTCCGGAAAGCTCCGTTACCATCTTTCCTGTACACTTGTATTTTAAATAACCGTTTACATCCAGAATTTTATATGTCTGCTTGTAGATTTCCGGGCGTTCCTCCTTGAGCCATACGATTTTTGGGATACAATCCTTTCCCATAATCGGTGTACCTGCAGCCAAGGTGAAAATCTTCTTTCCGCCCAGCTTTTTCATGATGCTCTGAGCCTGCTTTTCGGCTCTGCCGTCCACCCATGTGATGTTGTTGTAAAGGACCTTTCCAGACTCGTCCACAGGAATGATTCCCTGAGCCTGAGTGGAAAATACCACGCCCTTCACATCTTCTGCATCGATGCCGTTTTCATTTATGATCCTGCTGCTGGCCTTGCACACTGCATGCCAGTAATCTTCCGGATTCTGCTCAACCCATGCAGGGTTCGGATAAAATGTCGGGTAAGGCTCCACCGCTGTAGCGATTATGTTTCCACCAAAATCCACCAGTACCGCTTTATCGGAGCTGGTACCCATGTCGTGGGCCATTATATATTTTGCCATAGGTGCCTCCTGCTCTATTTATCTGCACACTTGCCCGTCTTTACGACCTGCTTGAAGACATGCTCAAATCTGTTGAGTGCTTCGTCTATAACTTCGTCCGTGTCTGCCATGGATGTGTAAAGTCTGCTTCCTGCCAGGGTTACGATACCGTTTGCCATATAGGCTGCACCCATTCTCTCCATGGAATCCTTTCTCTCGTAAATCATCTCTTTCTTTTTCAGTATGCTGAGGGCGGACTTTACGAAGGAGTGTGATGAAAAGTCATAGCTCATGGCGCCTGTACATTCAAGGTGGACAATGCTGCCCTGGTTATATGCAACAAATGGAAGTCCGTATCTTTCGATAAGCTCCTTAAGTCCGTCACAAAGTCTGTCTCCTGCTTTTCCTGCGATTTCGCAGGCATTGGTGCGGGCGATTTCCTTAATTGCGGTATATCCTGCCAGTGCGGAAAGAGGGTTTGCCGCCAGAGTTCCGCCTACGTATGCTCTGTGCTTACCTGTTGCAAGACCTGCCGCCATAAGCTGTGCATACTCTTTCTTACCGCCTACGCCGCCTGCCGAAGGATAGCCGCCTGCAACTATCTTACCAAAGATAGTAAGGTCAGGAACCACATCGAAATATTCCTGAGCTCCACCCAGACCTACACGGAATCCTGTTACAACCTCATCGAATATCATCAGCGCGCCGTACCTGTCGCAAAGCTCTCTTACACCCTTGTTGTAGTCTTTTGCTACAGGTCTGGTGCCGCTTTCCGGTCCTACAGGTTCTACGATTACCGCTGCTGTACCGCCTTTTAATTTATTTTTTCTCATCATGCTTTCCAGCATGTTGAGGTCGTTAGGTCTTACTTCGTCGGTTTTGGCATAGGCGCCTCCCGGAATACCATGGGATTCAAGGAGTGCACGGCTTCCCGGAATCTTGAGGCCGTAAACCATCTGGTCACTCCATCCGTGGTATGCGCCGCCTATTTTAATTATGCGTTTGTGGCCGGTGGCGATTCTTGCAATTCTCAGGGCCGCCATTACGGATTCGGTGCCGCTGCCAAGCATTCTGAACATTTCCACATTAGGCATATGCTTGTTTATTTCCTTGGCTATCAGAAGCTCTGCCTCATGAAGAAGTCCTGTCACAGGGCCGCAGGTTTCCAGAAGCTCTTCTACCGCCTTGCGCACAGGTTCGTAATTGCTCCCCAGAATTGTAGGTCCGCCTGCCTGAAGGAAGTCGATATACTGATTGCCGTCCTTGTCGTAGAGATATGCACCCTCTGCCTTCTCAAAGGCCACAGGGAAAGGCTTATTAAATGCCAGGTTGTGCTGTACACCGCCGGGTATATAATTCTTGGCTTCCTCGTAGATAGCCTTGGACTTTGCACATTTTTCATCGTAATATTTTAAAACTTCATTTTCGTAATAGTCGTCATTTACTTCCCAAATCGGCTGGTCAGTTAATGCCTTTAATCTGGCGTTGATTTCGTTAGGATCGTCCCATCTTGAAATTCCACAGTTGTTCATAGTATTGTCCTCCCTCGTATTTTATAATTCCGTTCATCATCCGGCGGAACTCCGTCTTCATAATTTCCGGCTCAAATTTAAGCTTGTTTATGTGATAATGATTTATTAATCCGTAATATACGCCGGTTATTGATACCACCAGCCGTTCTCTTTCATCAGGTTTCTCTGAAGTCAGATTTTCCCTCACCATATCCTCAATCATTGCAATTGGATTTTCTTCATCACGACTTATTATGGCATTGGTTATCAGCCTTATTGAAAGTGTAGGGTAATATGCTGTGTCTTCAATAAGCCTGTCAAAAAGTGCATATATCAAAGGGACTCCCTCAAGTCCCGTGCTTTCTGCATATACCTTCAGGTCCTCCGTTTCCTGTGCAAATATGGCCAGCAGCAGTTCTCTCGTACCCGCAAAATGATTAAAAACAGTAGTCCTGCATACATCGGCTTCCTTTGCTATCTGTGTGAAAGTAACATCATCGATTCCATATCTCTCAAAAAGCCCTTTGGCCGCATGCATGATTTTTATCCTGCTTCTTTCCTTTTTTGAAATATACTTTTCCTGCTCCATGGCTATACCTCCCTGGATTCCGGTTTACCCTCTGTTTCTCTGCCCTTCTGAGCACGCTTGTTGGTGTTCATAGTACCTCTGAAAACAAAGAATCTGTCATAAAGAAATTCGGAAGTAAGGTTTACTGCCATCGTTCCAAAGAGCACTATGTATTCGTTCCAGCCTGCACCTGTAAGAGCAGCTCCCCACCAGGTGGAAAGAGGTGTGAATACGCAGTAAAATGCCGCAACCTTGGCCATGGCCACAGGAACATTGTTTGCTGACTTAAAAGTGAATTCTCTGTTAAGAGTGAAGTTCCAGAGCACCGATAGAGTCAATGCTATAAGATAGCAAGGTGTATATGGCCATTTGAAAATCTCATTAACCAGCGTGAATGAAAGCGTCTGAATTATTCCTGCTGATACAGAAAACAGAGCGAATTTAATAACCTGCACGGTGTTTTCTTTTTTACTGAGTTTCTGGTCAGGAGTGTTTGTCTGATCGTTCATGGGTAGTCTCCTTGTCTTGTCTGCTGTTTGATGTACCCCCAGCATAAAAAAATGTACCGGAGTACAAAATTATACTCTGGTACAATTATCTCATATCGTGTGAATTTGTCAATAGTTTACTTTTATTTACCCACAACCAAAGCTTTGCAGTCCACCAATGTATGTTGGAAAACTGTCAACCTGAAGTTGCAGATGATTTTTGTACTTGCTATGCGTTATGGCTTGCTTTTGCCGCTGCAACAGTATGATGCATGAGCAGAGCAGTAGTCACACCGCCTACACCGCCGGGAACCGGAGTAATAGCCTTTACCTCTTCCTTCACAGCCTCGAAATCAGCATCGCCGCACATCTTTCCTTCTTCATCAAAATTGATACCCACATCGATGACAACCTGTTTTCCGTTTACACAGTCTTCTGTAAGAGTATTCAATTTTCCTGTCGCACAGATTATTATGTCCGCATCAAGACAGGATGCCTGCAGGTCTTCCTTCGGCGTTCTGCTGTGGCATACTGTAACCGTGGCGTTTTCGGCCATCAGCATCATGGCAACAGGCTTTCCTACAACCAGACTCCTGCCTATAACCACCGCCTTTTTGCCGGCGAGCTCAATGCCGTAAAACTTCAGTATGGTCATGGCAGCCTCTGCAGTGCAAGGCGGGAAGCCACCCATATTCCCTGTGAATAAACCGCCTAAGGCTGCATCAGTTATTCCGTCCACATCTTTGGCCGGTGACAGGTGATTTCTTACCCTGTCTTCATCGATTCCCTTTGGCAGCGGTCTGAACATGAGGACACCGTGAATGTTTTCATCGTCATTGATAATCTTAAGCACATCAAGCACGTCTGACTCATCTGACTTTATATCCATGATGTATTTTTCAACATGTATACCAAGGCTCTTTGCCTTTTTAACTGCATTTTCCTCGTATGCCATATCGCTGGGATTACTTCCCACTCTCAGAATAGCCAGAGTCGGCACTATGTCCTTAGACAACAGTTCCTGCGCCATAGCGGCAGTACGCTCATTTATTTTATCCGCAGCGGGTTTTCCTTTTAAAAGTTCCATTCTCGATTCTGTCTCCTTTTTAAATGTTAACAGAGACTATTTTACCACAACTGCCGGTTGTATTCTAGATTTTTCGCATATTTTTCCTGAAAATCAGTACTGCGCCAAGCAAAGCAGCTGCCGCATATATCGACGTTACAATAAGAGCAATTCCGCGTCCGTCGCTGCAGCCGTTTACCGCACCCCTTGCAAGAGCCACTGCAGGATAGAAAGGCAGAATTTCAGCTACCTTGAACAGTCCGCCTCCTACAGTCTTTATGTCCATCCATACTCCGCCGAGTATAGTTGCAACCGTAATGAGTATAGAGCATATGCCCGGAGCCGCCTTATCATTAAAAATACCCCCAAATAACAGACCAAGACTTATAAACATCAGCAGGCACGGAAGGAGCAGAACTATGGAAAATGCCATTCCACCAACATTAAGGCTTTCCCCCGTCACAAGTCCGATAATCAGAGCCGCAGCGTAGGTTATGATGCACTGAAGCACTCCCAGCACTATAATCGGTGCAATATAACCCGTTATGAACTGAGCGGCAGTCACAGGTGCCGCATAAAGTCTTCCCAGAAAGCTTCCACAGCGGTCCTTTGCCATAAGAATAGCAGTAAAAAGCATCACAAAGGTAAATCCGAAGAGTACCACTCCCGGAGCCAAATTCTTAAGTTCAAATATATCCATGCCGGCCTCTGGCGGAATGCTGTTGTTTACAATGGTCATGATTATAAGCATCACTACAGGAAATCCCAGGGCAAATATGTAGCTGAGAGGATCCCTCAATATTTCCTTAACGTTTCTTACTGCAAATACCCTTATCTTAGACATCCTGCTCACACCCCTTTCCTTCTGCCAGCTTCACGAAAGCATCCTCGAAGCTTTCACACCCTGCCTGTGCTTTGAGTTCTCCTGCTGTGCCCAGAGCCATAAGTTTTCCTTTGCTCATAACGGCAATCCTGTCGCATAATGCCTCAGCTTCCTCCAGGTAGTGAGTTGTAAGAACTATAGTCATGGCAGATTTAAGCTTTCTGATGGTTTCCCAGAGCTCACGTCTTGCTATTACATCAAGTCCCAGGGTGGGTTCATCCAGGAAAAGAATTTCAGGCTCTGTTACCAGCGCCATGGCAATGCTCAGCCTTCTCTGCCAGCCGCCTGACAGTGTCTTTGCCTTGTCACCGGCAATTTCCTCCAGGCTGAAGTCCTTTATGATTCGTTCCACATTTGAAGCTGCTCGTTCCGGCTCAAGGCCATAAAGTCCTGCCATGAGCTGCAGGTTTTCCTTTACCGTCAGACCTTCTGCTACAGTAGTTTCCTGCGGTGACAGGTTTATCAGTTTCTTGACCTCAGCTTCATTCTCCATAACACTCATTCCCTCCACCAGTATGTCGCCCGAGGTAGGCTTGAGAAGACAGCATATCATCTTGATTGTTGTTGTCTTTCCTGCGCCGTTTACTCCCAGCAGGCCGAAAAGTTCGTGATGTCCTATAGCAAGGTTCAGACCCTTTACGGCTTCTTTTGTACCAAAGCTTTTATGAAGTTCTCTTATTTCGATGGCATTCATGTCTATAGCTCCCCTTTCTTCTTCAATGAGTCCAGGATGAAGGATGCGAAGCTTTGGAAGGCATCTGCCTTAACTATGGCTATACCCTGCTCCTCATCTCCCAGAACAAGGAGCTTGTCTCCCGGACTGATTGAAAATACCTCCCTGGCATCCTTCGGAATTACGATCTGTCCTCTCTCTCCCACCGTAACTAAGCCGAAAATATGCTTTCCCTTAGGTGAGACAAAGTCCAGTTCCTCCTCCTTCATATCTGCAGCCAGGTCGTTTACAGTAATATCAAAGATATCCGCCATTCTGATGCAGTCATCTATTGTAGGCGAAGCTTCGCCGTTTTCCCACTTGGCCAGGGTCTGGCGTGTCACGGAAAGCTTCTCAGCAAGCTGTTCCTGGGTAAGCCCGCAGCGTTTGCGGAAATGTTTTATATTCATATCAATCATACTTTTCATACCTCCCTGTGTTTTTCATTATATTACTGTATTTACGGGAAATAAAGCGACTGTTTCTAACATGGAATGTTAAAGTTTCTTAACATTTTGCATAAAAAACAGGCACCGGAGCATTTAAGTGCTCTGATGCCTGCATAAAATCGAAGTAACGGTATCAGAAAACAGCTATGCTGTTTTCGCAAGCGTCGCTTCCTTGCGGCAACGCCGCTTTATAATCGAAGCGACGGTTAGAACAATCCGGTAATAACGCCGTTTTCGTCGATATCGATCTTTTCGGCTGACGGAACCTTAGGAAGTCCCGGCATAGTCATAATGTCGCCTGTCTTGGCTACGATGAAGCCCGCACCTGCGCAAGCCTTGACGTCCTTGATGGTGATTTCAAATCCGCGAGGAGCGCCAAGAAGTGACGGATCATCGGAGAAACTGAATTGAGTCTTAGCCATGCATACAGGAAGGTTTCCAAGTCCCAGGCCCTCGATGGTAGCCAGCTGCTTCTTTGCATTAGCAGTAAATACAACACCGTCGGCCCTGTAAATCTTTGTTGCTACAGCTTTAATCTTTTCTTCGATTGAAAGCTCATCTTCATATACGAAATGGAAATTGTTTTCGCCTTCCACAAGTCTTAATACTTCCTCTGCAAGTTCCAGACCACCTTCGCTGCCCTTGCCCCATACTTCGGAAAGAGCAACATTTACGCCCAGGGCCTTGCACTTTTCTCTTACAAGCTCAAGCTCAGCTTCTGTATCGGTCGGGAACCTGTTGATTGCGACTACACAAGGAAGTCCGTAGTGCTGAGTAACATTCTCTACGTGCTGAAGCAGGTTAGGAATACCCTTTTCCAGGGCTTCGAGGTTCTCATTGTTAAGGTCTGCCTTGGCAACCCCGCCATGATACTTGAGCGCTCTTACAGTAGCAACCACAACTGCCGCAGATGGGTGAAGTCCTGCTTTTCTGCACTTGATATCTACGAATTTTTCTGCACCCAGGTCAGCAGCAAAGCCTGCCTCGGTTACAACGATATCTGCCAGCTTAAGAGCCATTCTAGTAGCCATTATTGAGTTGCAGCCGTGAGCAATGTTTGCAAAAGGTCCGCCGTGGATGAATGCCGGAGTATGCTCAAGAGTCTGTACCAGGTTAGGTTTAAGCGCATCCTTGAGGACTGCTGCTACAGCACCCTGAATCTTGAGATCTCTTACTGTAACCGGCTTGTCATCATATGTATAGCCTACGATTATGCTTGCAACCTTTTCCTTGAGGTCTGTAATATCCTTTGAAAGACAGAGAATAGCCATGATTTCCGATGCTACCGTGATTTCGAAACCGTCTTCTCTCGGAACGCCCTGCATCCTGCCGCCGAGGCCGTCTACAACGTTTCTCAGCTGACGGTCGTTCATGTCAACTACTCTCTTCCATGTGATTTTCTTTACATCGATGCCCAGCTGATTACCCTGCTGAATGTGATTATCAAGACATGCAGCTATAAGGTTGTTTGCTATGCCGATTGCATGCATATCTCCTGTAAAATGAAGGTT
>JALFXR010000199.1 GCA_022787405.1 Bacillota bacterium | reverse complement strand
GCCGCTACAATAGAGGAGGCACCCAATTCAAGGAGACTTCTTTTTAATCTGGCACGTGGGCTTAATATAGCTGAAAAAAATCGCATAGGGTCGCTTTTAAGAGAATTCCGAATGTCAATTAACACATCATGGGGGAACATTCTGGCTTACAATATGGGTTTCGCGCTTACAGCAGGTATCGAGGTGACTGAAGCACTGACGGATCTTGCGGATACTGTAAAGAGAGCTCGCAGAGTAGATGAGTTTGCAAGGCGGGAAAATAATGAAGCGGCCATGATGCTCAAGTATCTAGTACCGGCAGTATACATACTTACAGTGGCAGGTGGAGTGGGCTTTTTCGGGTTGTCACCGGAAAAATTTTTATATTATCAGTTCGGAACGGAGGCGGGACTAACGTGGTTTACAATTTCTTTGATTATTTACGTGGCAGGAGTGCTGTTAAACGGCTGCATTTCAAGACCCAAACTGGATCTTTAAGAAAAAAGGCGGCCATAGACAGTGAACTTTACGGCAGCGCCATAACACTTAAAAACCTGGCACTGGTGCAGAAAGAAAAACCACTTTCTGCAGATTATATCTTTGAAGCTTTGATGGATAATTCTACGGTACTTAAACCGGCATACGAGGAACTGATAACACTTTACAGAAATGGAAGAGATGAAGAAGCATTTAAATATTTTGGAGACAGAATCGGCAGCAGGTACGGACGCAATTTCGCATCCATACTTTCAAAAATTGATAAAATCAATCCGGCAGAGATGGTGCAGCAGATGGAGGTGTTTCAGAACATTATGGCTGAGGAAAGAATGACGGAGGCGGTAAAGACCGCGCAGAGGAACAGCGTACTCATTACAGCATGGGCTTCTGCTTCCGTGTTTGCATTACTGATAAATTTTGCAGTAGTGGTGGTATTTATGGATACTTTGGGGATGCTGGAGCATCTTTTTTAATTTGAGAGGAGATGAGAAAATGAAAAATCTGATAATAATTATAGGAACCATACTTCTTGGTGCACTCATAGTAAACACACTTGTTCTCGGGGACGATAATTCGCTGAAATCAGCGGCAAATGATATTATGGAGGAAGGAACCAAGGCCATTATGGACAGTATAAACTTTTCAGGCACAAAGGGGACTGGAAGCAGCGGTATGGATTCGGGAGGACAGTGATGAAACAGCTGGTTGTAATCATTGGAACGATTATACTGGGCTGTCTGATTTTCAACATGATGGCGGGTGATTCCCCAGGCAGCCTGAAAAATATATCTCTTAATATTATGGAAAGGGCCATGGAGGAGTACGGATAATGAAGGATCTTATTACAACAATAGGCTCAATGCTCATACTTATGATGTTCCTTACACAGTTCGCCGCCAGCCAGACTACATATACGCGGATTATGGGAGCAGAGCATGAAATAAAGGAATTCCGTTTACTTTCAGGAGAACAGGGAAGCATAAGAAATGAGAATATATTGCAGCTTAAACAGAACCTGTCCCAGGTGCTTGAATGCAATGCATCAGAAATATCGGTAAACATAACAGATGGGGACTATGTTGTGACAATGCCCGTTTACGGTGTTATAGGTCCATGGAAGCTGTTGGGCATTTCCCAGAAGGAAAACGTTAAAGAACATGTATCGAAAGGTGTGATTGTTTTTGAAACTCAGGAGCAGGAACAGGAGGAAGCAATATGAAAAACATGATAATAACCATAGCTCTTACTATGCTTTTTGCTATGCTCATATGCTTCCAATGGGATCTTAACAGCAGAACATGGCAAGCTTTGAGCCGGGAAGATAACACAATAGTATGGCAGAAGTAGGGTAAAAGGAAGTAGGGTAAAAGATTAAAAAAATATTGACACGATGCACTCGATAGTAGTATAATATTCGGACGTAAGAGGGAGTAACTGGCACGTTCAGTGTGATATTTGCGTCAGTACAATCGGCTTTCGATGGATGCCGATTCGCTTATATCTTAAATAGTAAGACTTTTACCGTATGATAATATGGTAGGAGTCTTTTTTTATAGGCTCCGATGAAAGAAAGGGAGAAAAGATGAAATATTACTTAAAGAGCATTGATGAAACCTTTAACGAGACAGCTTCCGCCTCAGGAGGACTTTCTGCAGACGAAGCGGAAGTGCGCCTGGAAAAGAACGGCAGAAACAAGCTTGCGGAAGCTAAAAAAGATTCTCTGTTCAAGAGATTTATGATGCAGCTGGCAGATCCGATGATTATAATTCTTATTGCTGCAGCCGTTATTTCCGGTATAACATCTTTTTATTCGGGAGAGAGCTTTGCGGACGTAATAATCATTCTGGCGGTTGTAATAATTAACGCAATACTGGGTATTCTGCAGGAAAGCAAGGCTGAGAAGGCTATTGAGGCGCTGCAGGAAATGTCAGCAGCCACCAGCAAGGTCCTGCGTGACGGAAAGATAACTAATGTAAAAAGTGAAGAACTGGTAGTGGGAGATGTGGTTATCCTGGAGGCAGGAGACAGTGTTCCTGCAGACGGAAGAATTATAGAATGTGCCAGCATGAAAGTTGAAGAGGCTGCGCTTACAGGCGAAAGTGTACCTGTAGAAAAGACAGCCGATACTATAGAACTGGGTGAAGAGAAGGATATTCCTCTGGGAGACAGAAAGAACATGGTTTACATGGGCAGTACAGTTGTTTATGGACGAGGTGCTGCAGTTATCTGTGCTACAGGTATGGATACAGAGATGGGTAAAATTGCTGATGCTCTGGCTCAGGCAAAAGAGGGCAAAACTCCGCTGCAGCTTAAGCTGGCTCAGCTTTCAAAAATACTTACTGTTCTGGTGCTTGCAATCTGCGTGGTGATATTCGGCGTGAGCCTTTTGAGAGCAGACAATATAACTGGAGAAGTTTTCCTGGATACCTTTATGATTGCAGTCAGCCTGGCTGTTGCAGCTATTCCTGAGGGTCTTGTCGCCGTGGTGACCATAGTGCTCTCCATAGGCGTTACAAACATGTCCAGAAGAAATGCCATAATCAGGAAACTTACAGCGGTAGAAACGCTGGGATGTGCTCAGATTATATGCTCTGACAAGACGGGTACACTTACTCAGAATAAGATGACTGTAGTGGACTATTACGGTGAAGATGAAAATCTGCTGGCTGAAGCTATGGCTCTTTGCTGTGATGCCAAAATAGAAGAGGGTACAGACAGTGCCACAGGCGAGCCTACTGAATGTGCTCTGGTAAATTACGCATACAAAGTGGGAATAAACAAGTCCGACGTGGAAAGGGTTCTTCCAAGAGTGGGAGAGGTTCCTTTTGACAGCGGTCGAAAGATGATGACGACTCTTCATGAGGATAAAGACAAAAATGAAGTCATTCAGTTTACCAAGGGGGCTCCCGACGAGGTGCTGAAAAGATGCACTCGAATATATAAAGGCGGGAAGCAGGTCGATATAACAGACGAAGATAAAGAAGCTATACTTAAAGCGAATAAGGAAATGGCCGACAAAGCCCTCAGAGTACTTATGGCTGCTATGGCTGTTCATGAAAAAATGCCTTCAGATATTTCTGTTGAAGGCCTTGAACACGATTTATGCTTCCTCGGTCTGACAGGCATGATCGACCCGGTACGTCCTGAGGTTAAGGCAGCTATCGAGGAATGCAACCAGGCAGGAATCACGCCGGTTATGATAACCGGAGACCATATCGATACTGCTTCCGCAATAGGTCGTGAGCTTGGAATTCTCAAGGAAGGTAAACATGCTGTTACAGGAGCAATGCTTAATGAACTGTCAGATGAGGAATTCGAAAAAGAGATTGAAAATATCAGCGTTTATGCCCGTGTCCAGCCTGAACACAAGGTAAGGATAGTCAACATGTGGAAAAAGAAGGGCTATGTGACAGCTATGACCGGTGACGGCGTAAACGATGCACCAAGCATAAAATCTGCGGATATCGGTGTGGGAATGGGAATAACCGGAACGGATGTTACGAAGAATGTGGCTGACATGGTTCTGGCTGATGACAATTTCGCTACAATTGTGGGAGCTGTATCGGAGGGCAGGAGGATTTATGACAACATCCGAAAGTCTATTCAGTTCCTCTTAGCTTCCAATATGAGCGAGGTTGTGAGCATTTTTGCGGCTACCATCATGGGATTCACCATTCTCCATCCGGTTCATCTACTATGGATTAACCTTGTTACGGACTGTTTCCCTGCCCTTGCTCTGGGCGTAGAAAGACCCGAAGAAGGCATTATGAAGAGAAAGCCTCGTAAGACCACAGACGGCATTTTTGCAGGAGGTATGGGCTTCGATATGGGATATCAGGGACTGGTTGTTTCCGCATTGACTCTGGGAGCTTATTTCGTAGGCCATTTTATCGAGTCAGGTGTCTGGGAGATTACAGACAGCCCTGACGGAACTACAATGGCTTTTCTGACCCTTTCTATGGCAGAAATATTCCATAGCTTTAACATGCGTTCTCAGCGGGGCAGCATTTTTACCATAAAGCATATGAACAAGAGCCTGTTCTTTGCAGGTGTTGCCAGCCTTATATGCACTTCTCTGGTTATTTATGTGCCGTTCCTGGCTAAAGCCTTTGAGTTTGAGCACATCAGCATAGAGGAATATCTTATCGCTTTAGGTATGGCATTCCTGGTTATTCCTATCGTTGAAATTATTAAGTTGATACAGAGAAAGCGTGCAGCTTCCAAAGAGGAGTAAATCATACTTCAGTAAAACTAAAATAATATAATAAAGTAAAGAAGCCCGGGGCGGGTAAACCGCTTGCCGGGTTTTTTGCTGTAGTGCGTTCGGCATGTGTAATAACTTGGCGGAATGAAAGACTTGCACGCAGGTGATATTTTAAAGGAGGAAGGGAAAATGAAGATTAAGAGATTATTGCTCACAGCAGCGCTCACAGCAGTACTTGCTGTCATTTCAGCAATTCCGGCTATGGCGGAAGCAGTGACAGATGTTCTGTCCGGTACATCTGAAGATGTGCTGGTAATCAGTCCCACACCGACTGCGGCTGCAACAGTGAAGTGGACCAGCTCAAAGTTTAAGGGGACAAAGATGGACTTAATCAAGGCTGCATCATACAGCTACAACAAAATCAAGCTGACATGGGAGCCAATTTCGGGGATGGACGGCTGCCAGATTTACAGAGCAACATCTAAGAACGGAACATATGCGAAAGTGGCAGGCGTGAAGGGGGACAGCACCACATCATATATCAATACCGGCCTTACTTGTGGCAAGACCTACTACTACAAGGTAAAAGCATATAAGAAGATAAACGGGAAGACCGTTTACTCGAAGTACAGTTCAATTCTCAGCGCATACGTAAAGCCGGCGAAGGTGACGATTAATGAGGTGTATGGCGATGATTACAGTCTGATTAATGTAACTCTCGACTGGAAGGCGGTATCAGGAGCCACCGGCTACGAGCAGCAGGTAAACCGGTTTAAGGACGGCAAATGGACCGGATGGAGAACTTATACCTATAACGAAGATGGCAACGAGGAGACCTTTGATACGTATGCTTCACTTTTATCAATTGCGAAGAAGGAGAATCCAAGCGGATATATCACTGAAATAAAGCGTGTAAATGGCAAAAATGTAATCGAAACGATAAGCGTTGAAGAGTCTGTAGCAAGGAGTATTAAAAAGACTCAAGCTTGGATCGACATCGTTCAGGATGACAGCATATACAAGTTCAGAGTAAGAGCATACAGAATCGTAAACGGGAAGAAAATTTACGGCTCATGGTCAAACGAATATACGCTTACTGAGACTCTTGACGTGAATGAGATTCTGGCAGAGCTTAAGGCATACACCATTGAGTATGCTAAAGCAAACAATCCGCTGTTTACATACGACAACGACACAAATGGCCGTACTGTCAGAAACTCATCGTATTACATCGAAGGAATATTTGGCGGTTTTTCAAGATACGCAAGGCAGGAAGATGTAATCGAAGGATATAAGGACAACATTGAAAGATATGTGGATAAGATGAGCCAGGAAAGTGAACAGACAGCCTTCATATACATCGAAAGATGGGGCCCCGGAAGTAAAGATTACTGGGGCAATGTTGGAAAAAGTACAGAAGCATGGTATAAAATCTGGATGCTGTACTAGAATATTTCCAAGCATGAACTCAATTAAAGGCGCAGGGATTTCCGAGCGCTTTTTTTCATACCTATTTTCAAAGAGCCGCATTCCGGTTCTTTTTAAATACAAAAATTTACAAAGAAAGGAAAAAGAAAAAGATATGAAAAAATCAAGGAAGTTAGGGCATAAAGTCCTGACCCTCCTCATGGCTTTTGCCATCGTCCTTACAACAATACCTGTGAGCATAATGACAGATGCTGTTGATACTGCCGATGCAGCCATAAAAGGAACACTTAAACAGATCAACCTTACAAACTACGCGCTTAAGTCAAACAAATACATGCAGATAGTTTTAGCTAACTATCAGGAAGAAAAGACTACAATTGGCAGCTGTACTGAGGCAGGTATGCAGCTGCACCACTTTTCCATAGGCGGCATACTGGCATTCTGTATGGAGCACGGTGTCGTTCAGAAAGAAGTTACTCTTGAAGCTGTAGAACGCGATAATTCTTCCTTTGCAAAAGCATATAAAAAATCCGGATATGATTACGCTATAGACAACATGTTTGCAGTACTCTTTTATGCTCCTACAGAAGACAGCGATAAGTGGGAGCTCATAAACGACCTTGGCTTTAAGAACTCAACCTTCTACGGCCGGAACGGAGATGCTTCCACGTATACCACCGGTACATGGATAGCTGCAACACAGATGCTTGTCTGGGAATGCCAGCAGCTTATGAGGGATAAAGACTTTGACCGTGTTTCCAACGGCCTGTACTATCAGACCAGCTGGAGGGGCTCTACAACCACACCGATAAGCAAGAGCCACTACACGTCAAACCTTGTAGGAAATCCTGCAATCGATATATATAACTTCATTGCCGCAAAGGTTAAGGCAAACAAAAATTTTGACAGAACCATTGCTTCCACAAATAAAAGCAAACCGAGGCAGATTGTTATTCCTGAAGATGCAACCTTACCATATACCACCACATTCTCTGCAGGATCATGTGCCGGAGATTACAAGGTATTTGATAGCAAGAACAGGGAAGTAAAGGATATAATCATCAAATACGATGCTTCCAACAAAGAATACACTCTTACCGTAAACAGTGCAGCAGTTCTCAACCAGACCCTAAAGCTCAAGCATGACAATGCAGCAGCACAAAGAGCGGCCAGGTACCTCAACGGCCCAAACAGTGATGATTACATGCAGTATTTCTGGGAGTACGAAACTACTTCCGGACACACTCAGGGCTTCATTTCCGGCCTTAACGACCCGGCAGAAGGATTTTTGAAATTAACCAAAGATACACCAACGCCGGAAGAAGGAGACTGTACACCGCCTGATGTGGAATATTTCCCGACCGTATACATGCCTGTTGAGAAGATAGACTTAAACGAAGGCTTTGACAAAGATCAGCACACTCCCATGGGAGATGCGGGACTTGATGCCACATACACTCTTGAAAGAAGCATAAACGGAGGCGCATGGGAGACAATCGATGTCATAACCCTCGATGATTACGGAACAGAATATATCTTTTCCGACCAGCCTTTTGTTACGTCATCAGACCTTTCAGCATACCTTACTGAAAGCGGAAGCGTATCGGGCTGCTATTCTCACCCGATATACGGAGGTGACCCTCCTGAGATAACAGGCTATGAGCATGAGGGCATGTCAAAGAGCCCTGCAAAACGGGTATGGAATGTAACCGTTGATTACAGGATTACAGAATCCCGTCCTGACGGAAGATACATCGACCCTGACCGGTATGCAGGGGAAAGAGAATACTCACTGACATACTATGCTGAGACACATGACACATGTACTCAGTATTGTGATTCTCTTCCATGGACTGAGGTTAAATACATTTTCACCTACGGAGCGACCACCGGAGACGGCACCATGAAAACAGAAGGCGCTTCCATCTCACCTTCGGAAGAACTTTCATGCGACCTTGAAACCTTCGTAAACGATGTACAGAGAGGCGATATCCAGATTATCAAGTCAAACGAAAAGGAAAATCCTTTCAAGGATTCAACCCTTGGCGGTTCTGACAGCAATATCTCTCAGAACTCGCTCTGGACAATCAGACTGGAATCAAAAGGCTTTGAAAACTCAGAGTACATCCACCTTGCCAGCGGAACACCTGTGGTGCTTTCCGGGGGCACACATCAGTACACCGTATCCCGTGATGCGGGAGCCGTAGTAAACGATGAAACCAACCCGATGAAGGTTGGTACCAACGGAACCCTCGTTGTAAAGGACGTTCCTTACGGCACATACATCGTCACCGAGGTATCGGCAGACGACCCTAAGTACGTTCTTGAGCAGTTTAAGGTAGTCGTAGGCGAGCACAACGGAAACGGCGGAGCTCCTGTAAACCAGACAGGGCTTTTCGCAGGCTACGGCACTGCCGGAACAAATTCCATAGGTTCAACTGCTTTAGGAACTGGCGACTACTACAACAACCGTTATGACGTGAATCTGAGAGATAAGATAAAGTCAAATGTCATAAAGCTTGAAAAGGTAGACTCCGAAACCGGAAAACCCATACCTCTTGCCGGCACCAAGGTATATATACGCTACAAAGGAAACCCTGATTACACCGATGCGGAAAATCAGCAGATGTTCGGACCTGCCGGAACCGTTGCAAAGAACATTTACAACAGGTTTCTTCCAAACGCAGAGTCCATAAACTCAAAGAGTACAGATTACACCTTTGAGCTCGATGAAAACGGAGAACTGAAAATACCTTATCAGCTGCCATACGGAAAATATGAAATTTATGAATGGCTGCTACCTGAAGGCTACTACGTCGGCCAGTACGATGAGACAGGAAAAGGCACCTCCCACGACTTCGGATACATTGAAGAAGGGGACTTTAAGCTGGGAGACCTTGACGGAGACCGCTCACTTGAGGCGAATGTTGCCATCTACAATGCTGACGGAAACAAGGTAATTTATCATGATAAGGATGAGTACAAATTCGATGAACTCAAAAACATGGTGACAAACACCTACACCTTTACCGTAACAGAACAGGACATCCATGTTGACGGAAACTTCTCTCAGCTTGTAACCTGCAACGGCAATGTAAGCGATGCAGACCCTGACTATGATAAGGGAGACTACCCGTACCCGAACTACTACAAGGTTACAGCTGTAATAAACAACGCCGTAAAAGGCAAGATTGAAATAACCAAAGAAGGTGAAGCTCTTGTGGGCTTTGTCAAGAAGGAAAAAGACGGCTACACAGTGTTTACTCCTGTATTTGAAGCAGTAACAAAACTTAAGGATGCAGTCTTCGGCATATTTGCCGCAAAGGACGAAAACCTTAATGATGGCTCGGAAGGACCGGAAATATATGATTCAAAGACAAACGAGCTCATTACCATACCGAAGGAAATCTCAACTCACCTTTCCAACGCAGTAGAAAGCGTGAAGGCATTCTTCGGTAAGCTTCTCAATCCAAAGGAATACAGCGCCGCAAACTATGAGACAGGTGCATATTCCCACGAATCGGGAGGGGAGCTCTGGTACATGCTGGAGCGTGAAGCATCAGAGGGCAATGTAAAGAGAACCATATACGTTTCCCCTGAACAGAAAGATACCGTATATTCCTACGCATACGAAACCACAGACGGCCAGTTCAACTACCGCTGGGATGTTGAAGTGGTTATGAAAAACCAGGCAGGCGGAAGAAACATCACAGACGTTAATGTCACAAAAACCACATCTGCAGCCGCAGGCTATGTGACGGATATTCCGCTTACAAAAATGACAGGAACTGTGGGAGATACCGTTCTTGACCCGATATCAAACTACATGCCGATAACAGACCCGGATTCTCCTGACAGCTGGAAGTCAGCCTCAAAACTTGAAGCATACAGCAGAACCTATGTATTCGAGGCAGACGGCAAGACTCTTTCCTACGCAGACGGAACAAAGTTCAAAGACGATATCTACATCTACGATGATGAAGAATCCGTTGACCTCTCAAAGTTCTGCCCGGACAGATACCTTGTCCGTGACTATGTATACTACACTCTTACCAAGGACGATTTAAAGACTGAGGAAAGGGTAGTGGGACAGCAGGAGGATGTCAAGGAAACCAAGCCCATGTTCGAGTGGGATAACCCGGGATATGTTCTCGTATCGCCAAAGACAGCAGGATCCAAGGCGGTGCTCAAGAGCGAAACAACAGGCTTGTATAAGGCTGCTGTCAAAGGCTATTACACCGAAGGGAACTACACATCACTCATAGCAGGCGGCGCAGACTATGCTTTCATTGATTCCGATGATTCAGGCGAGCCGATTGCGGAATACACAGTACCTGCAGACTGGACCTTAAAGGCATTTACAGGAGACCCGAAGGAAGACCCGCAGTATGTCATAATCTATCAGACAAATGCGGAAACAGGAGAGACTGTATATAGAGTTCTCCTTGATGACCTGATTAACTGGCAGGAATGTACGCCTGAAGGCAACTTCGTAAAGGCTGCAGTTCAGGTATACCAGATCAAGTACACTCAGGAAGCGGGAGACCCGAATGGCTTTACAGTTAATTTCGACGGCTTTGCACTGGGTTCAAATGCAGATGCTGCGACAAACATCGCAGCAACTGTCATAACCAAGCAGAATAACCCTGTAAGTAACGAGGTTATAGATGTTGGAGCGGGCTATGAATACAAGGATGCAGGTGATACCATTACCTTCACCACAATCCCGATTACAGCTCCGATATACTTTGCATGGGCTGACAGCATAAAGGCCGATATGTACTACAAAGGCGGAGCATGTTACACCACCATATCGATGCCGGCATCAGCTGTGGACCACCTTTATGATAATATCGTTCCGACTCTCAACTTCATTCATTTTGATTCAGATGGAGATAAGATTCCGCTGTTTCTTGACTGGTATTCGAAGCTCACACCGGAAAACCCGGCTGTTGAGTTCGGCACCAGGGACGGACTGCCTGACGGTGTGACCGTTGTTGCAAAACGTGTTGACTCTACAGCAGTCGGCGGCCAGACAATGTACTACCTTGAAATCGTCACCAATCAGACGGAGGATGCTCCTCTTGAGATAACTTTTGCCGACGGATACACTATGGCAATCTACTGTGCAAAGGCTGCATCCGGAAACAATGTAGGTGTACTTGAACTTTACAATGTGTATAAGACAAACCGCTATACTCAGTCAGACCTCATCGAAGTAATTACTACAAATGAGGACGGAATTGCCACAAGCGGTCTTCTTCCTCTCGGCGATTACATCGTACGCGAATTATCAGCTGATGATAACTACTTAAATGACAGTGAAGAGCAGCTTGTAACCCTTAAGTACAAAGACCAGTTTACACCTGTTATCTGGGGAGCTGCCGCCTTTGACAATGAGTATATGAGCGTTCAGCTTGACCTTTCAAAAGTCTTTGAGACTTCGTTCAGATCGGATTCATACCAGCCGCCGGATGAAGGGCAGACTGTGAAGTTCGGTCTTTACACCGCAGAAGATATTACGGCAACAGCTGTAGGAAGACATGAAGTCACAAAGAAGACTATCAAGGCTGACACTTTGATTGATGTTATCTCTGTAGACTACACCACAGGCGGAAGCGTTCTTGCAGATGCAAAACTTCCCGAAGGTAGCTACTGCATCAGGGAGCTTGAAGGGCCGGAACACTATCTTCTGAGCGATGTAAGATTCAACTTTGAAGTAAGAGAAGATGATGCTGATTACTCATCGGATGCCGCTTTTGACTATACAATCAATGACGGAATTTACGGGAGGTTCGTTCTTGAGGAAAAGAACCATGTGAAGACAACAATCATGGTTGAATCAAGACTTCCGATGCCGTCTATCACAATCGACGGAAGAGTATATCCTCTGGATACCGACTTTGCAAGTGAAGACGGAAGAGTAATCATAGATGCTGATTCCGACTTTACGGAAGTTACCGTTGATACTTTCGCAAATGCCCAGACAAACATCATTCTGCCAAACGGAAAGACCCTTAAGATTAAACTCGGAGAGTCCGGAAACACCTTAGATTACACCGTTGACGGAGTAAAAAATACATTCACTCCGACAGTAACATACACCGGCTACTATGCAGGCTATGAGGAGCTGTGGACACCGATTGCAGGTGAGGACCTTACCACCTATACACCGGAATTTACTATGACAGGTGCCGGAAGTGATAAAACTTCAGTAATATTGAGCGCAAAAGTCACTCATGAGCCATCAGAAGGCCTTACACCAGGCGGAAACCAGATATTCAAACACAGCGCAGTTATCACCGTAAAAGATGATGGTGATGCAAATGTAATCAGCGGAAACTACGAGAGAACATCCGGTAACACTACCGTAACTGAAACTCTTGACTCGTCCGGCGAGATTATTATTAATCCGAAGGAAACCTTAAAGCTTAAGACAGCATCAGGTGCAGGCGTTACCGTATCAATGGATAAGTACGGAGTTGTTACGGCAGCCATAGAAAATGTGCTTACTGGTCTTTTTACAGATGCAGCTAATTCAGAAGTTGCTTCAACAGGCGGCTTTGATACGGCTCAGACATTTGAATTCACAAAGAATGTCACTCTGGCAAGACAGGACACTTCGGCCGACAAGCTGATGATAAAGATCAACTCCGATAACAGAGACGGCTTCGCTGTTGAAAACGACCATAAGCCGGAAATCGAGTTCGTAAAGGTTGACAGGGAAGACCCGGCAAAGAAGCTTTCAGGAGCAGTCTTTGAAGTCTACTCTGCAAAACCTTCCGGCCAATGGACCTATGAACCGGACCAGCTGCTTGGAACATACACCACCGGATCAGACGGAACCTTTGCAGCGGTTCTTGATTACGGCACATACTTCTGGCATGAGATAAAGGCTCCTTCAGGATACAAGGCTGATGATTATGATTATCACAGATTCAGAGTAATCAAAGGACTTCCGCAGTACCAGTTTGTCGTAGAAAACGATCGTGTACCCGTAACACCGGGAGGCGGTGAAAAATACCTTTTTGAGATTACCAAGTCCGATATGGAGACAGGGGAGACTCTTGCAGGCGCTGAGTTTGAAATCTATGGTTCAGCTATTATTGACGGCACGGCAGTAAGAAACGAAGAGCCCCTTTTAAAAGGACTAGTAACAGGCTCTTACGGCAAACTTACAATTTCTCTTGACACTGCAGGCACATATTTCTATCACGAGGTCAAAGCTCCTGCAGGCTACAAGTGTGACGGAGAATACTATGCTGTCGAAATAAAGAACGGCACTGTAGTTACCAAGGTAACAATGGTAAACGAGAAACTTCCGGAAGAGCCCATTAAACCACCGGCCAGACCGAAGAAACCTGACATACCCGGTAAGCCTGAACTACCATCGGATGTACCTGAAACGGGAGATAAATATCAATTATCACTTTGGATACTGCTGGCTGTAATATCAATGTCAGCATTTTTTGCCGCATTGCAAAGAAAGGAAAATTAAAGATGAAGACATACTCGGAATTTCTGGAATACGTAAAAGAAAACATAGTTGATTTTATGCCACCGGAATACTCAGAGGCGGTTGTAGATATAGTAAAAATGACCAAGGATAATAACATGGTTCTGGATGGCCTGACTATACGCAAAGACGAAACATCTCCGTCTCCCGTGGTGTATCTGGAACAGTATTATGGCAGAATTGAAAATTCAAAAGGCCAGGATAGCATTTTAAAGGAAATAGCCTCTGACTATATGAGAGGAATGGAATATTATGCTCACCTTATCGGATTCGACCCTTCAGATTGGGAAGACGTTCGCGGCAAGGTAGGGTATTACATTTTGAATGCAGGTTTAAACGACGAGCGTCTGAAGGATAAAGTATATAAAACTGTGGGGGAATTTGCCAAAGCATACATGATTTTTATGGATCTTAACGGGAGTGGCTTTAATTTCACCCTGATCACACAGGATTTGCTGCAGGAATGGGACATATCCATGGAAGAACTGGATGAAGCAGCGGAAATGAATATGTCAGTGCGTTTTCCTCCGGTGCTGAATTCAATAGAGGAAGACATGAAAAGAAAGCAGTCAGGCAGACCTGCAGCCAATTATCTGAGACAGGGGAAAAAACTCAAGCAAGACATTATGTACGTGCTTACCAACCGAGGAAGACTGCACGGTGCATCAGTTTTATTTTACCCGGGACTGATTGAAAAAGTAAGAAAAATACTGGGAAAGGACTTTTATATTATTCCTTATTCTACAGAAGAAATCATGATTTCACCGAAACAAAGCGATGTAAGAGGCTTCGTGCTGGAAGAAATACTGAGAGAGAATAATGCTCTGAAAATGCCGAACTACATATTGTCAAATCATATTTATGAGTACGATGAAGAAAGCGGATATATGAAGATGATATCCAGTTGTATGGCATAAAATACTGCTAAACTGTTCTTTCCTATTTTATTTGAATTTTTTATGTGCTATAATCATAGAAAATATTGTACTGCAAAAGGGAGGAAACGTTATGAAGAAACTATTTGCTGTTATACTTTCTCTGGTATTGATTCTGGCCATGACAGGCTGTATGCAGGGTGAAGATAGAATTGTCATTAACGAAGATGGCTCGGGAGAATCATATTCGAAGATTATGATGGATAAATCAGTGTCCGATCAGTTAACCGAGTCTTTCGGAATGAGTCTTGAAGATATGGGGCTTGAAGATGCCAGGGTTGAGACTGTTGACGGTGTAGAATACTATGTCACAGAAGCAACTGTAGGATTTGGAAACTTTGCTGAACTTATATCAGGTCTGGAAGAAAGCGGATATTCGGGAATTTATGCAGGAGACGGAGGCTTAAGGTATGTATTCGATGCAGGTGTTTCGAAAGAGGATCTGGAGCAGATGGAGGCCATGGGATTTGACCTTGGCGATTCTGTGAAGGCCAGCGTTTCAATTACAATGCCGAAGGAAATACTTGCTACTACCGGAACTCTTTCTGAGGACAAGAAGACGGCAACATTCATTTTTGAGGGAAATGATTTTTACACTGTTCAGGATGTAATGGCTTCTATCGAAAAAGAGACTGTCAAGCCTGTACTGAGCGGCATTACAAATAAAAAGACCTATAGCGGAGCCAAGACAGTAACAGCCAAGGACGCCAGCGGTATCAAGACTGCCAAATACAAAAAGAATGACGGAAAATATTATTCTTTCGACATCAATAAAACATTCACGCAGAACGGAAAGTATACTGTATATGCAACAGACTACTACGGAAACAAGACCACGAAGACCTTTACTATCAAGGATACCACTAAGCCTACAGTTTCAGGAGTAACCAGCGGCAAGACATATTCTTCAGAGCGTGAAATCACTTTTAAGGATAATTGCGGTGTAAAGACGGCCAAGCTATATTGCAATGGTAAAAGAGTTTCACTTAGCGATGATGAGATTGCCAACGGTTTCTATCTCGGAGATACCGGTTCGTATAAGATTACAGTCACTGATGTCAACGGAAACAGCAGAACTGTAACATTTAAAATCAAATAATCACCTTTGCTCCGAAAGCAGAGTGAACCAAATCAACGGGCCTTTGTGCCCGTTTTTTGTGTATTTACAATACAGTGATAATGTGATATACTTAACAAAGTTTTCATTATTGACGAAAGACAAGAGGACAGAGAAATGAATATAGTAGTTGGAATCGATATAGGCGGAAGTACTACTAAAATAGCAGGCTTTAAAGAAAATGATATGCTTGTACCGGTTCAGATTTCAGCAAGTAATGCTGTAGCTTCACTTTTTGGCGCCTTTGGAAAATTTTTATACGACAACAGGCTTGAATTGAAAGATATACAGCAGGTAAACCTTACGGGAGTCGGCTGCAGTGAGATAAATCAGCCGATATACGGCCTGCCCACATACAAGGTGGACGAATTTACCGCAAACGGCGTAGGCGGAGGATATTTTGCGGGGGATACTAAGGAATTCATGGTAGTAAGCATGGGCACCGGAACATCTTTCGTAGGAGTCAAGAACGGAGTTCCGGTTCATCTCGGTGGCATAGGCATAGGTGGGGGCACTATTATCGGACTTTCCAAGCTGATGCTGAACACCAACGACATAGATAAAATTCAGGAACTGGCTGCGGGAGGCAAGGTTGGAAACATTGACCTCCGCATAGGAGATATATCCAAAAATCCTCTTCCGGGACTGAATCTGGAAATAACAGCCTCTAATTTCGGAAAGGCTTCCTCAAGAGCCACCTGTGAGGACAAGGCGGCGGGAATAGTACATATGGTTATAGAATCCATCTGTCAGACAGCTGCGCTGATTGCCCAGGGAACAGAGATGAAGGATTTTATACTCATCGGCGCATTGACAAATTTCCCTGAGTGTGAACAGGTAAGCAGAATGATAAAGACCATGTTCCCTGATCTGAACTTTATAGTGCCTGAGGACGGAGAATATGGTACTGCCATCGGAACAGCGCTGGCAGAGAAAAGCTGTCTTATACCTATTGACAACACAGACAAGTAGGAGTAGAATAGATGCTGTAATTAAATAGAATCTTCAGGGCAGGGTGAAAGTCCCTACCGGTGGTATAGCCCACGAGCCGCAAGGTATGATTCGGTGAAACTCCGAAGCCGACAGTACAGTCTGGATGGAAGAAGATTAAGATATGCGCGTACAGCATTATTGTGTATGGATTTGCGTGAAAATTAATTGCTCTGGAATTTTTAATTCCGGAGCTTTTTTTCATAAGATGACCTTTTTTATAATGTATGAGTGCAAAATGCGTTTCTTGCCCTGAACTTTAAGTTCAGGGTATTTTTATTTTTGAGGTGAAAGGGATGAACGACGAAAAATATATGGCCATGGCCATTGAACTGGCACTCAGAGGGAGAGGCTGGACCTCGCCAAATCCCATGGTAGGAGCCGTAATTGTAAAGAATGGAAAAGTCATAGGCAAGGGCTGGCACGAAAAGTACGGTCAGCTCCATGCGGAAAGAAATGCTCTGACTGACTGCAGCGAATCTCCCGAGGGTGCAGAAATCTACGTTACACTGGAGCCATGCTGTCATCACGGAAAACAGCCTCCATGCACAGATGCTCTCATAGAGGCAGGTATAAAACGTGTGGTAGTGGGTTCAGGTGATCCGAATCCTCTTGTAGCCGGCAAAGGTATTGAAATTTTAAAGAGCCACGGGATTGAGGTTGCAGAAGGTATCCTCAGGGATGAGTG
>JALFXR010000184.1 GCA_022787405.1 Bacillota bacterium | reverse complement strand
AATAATTCAAACACGCGGTCGGTTTCATGCCAATCGCCTCGCCAAGCTCGGCTCTCGGGAAACCTTCGCGAATGGAATACATCGGTTCTGTCTTCGCCTTGCGGCTCGTCAATCACCGTGTTATTCCACTATTTTCTCTTGCATTCCTTAGGAGTTACGCAAGTACCTGTTGCTCTGCAAACTACGATTGGTTCTTCTAAGAAATCTGCTGCGGAAGCGCTGATGTCAGGTCTTGCCTGTACAACCTTTCTTGCTTCGAAGGACATCTTTCTTGAAGTGTTGCCAATCTTGGTGATTTCACCGTAAGCTTCAATGTAGTCGCCTGCGTATGTAGGAGCTAAGAATTCAATATTGTCATATGCGCAGAAAAGACCTTCGTCTCCGTCGCACTTGATAAGTAATTCTGTAGCAACGTCACCGAATAAGTGAACCATGTGAGCTCCGTCTACAAGGTTTCCACCATAATGAGCATCCTTAGCTGACATTCTTAATCTTAAGGTTGAAGTGATTTTTTCTTCCATTGTTCTATTCTCCTTTTCGACATCGAAATTTTTTGGTAATAATTTAAAGTTTTGGTTTGAGCATAAATACAGCTCTGTAATTACGAAAATATATATTGCAAATTGTGTGCCAATGGTTTATCATTGGAAATAGGTCAAAAACGAACCGATTTGTGTTCACCTGAGAAAGGAGCGAACCTTAAATGTTGACTAACTATGGACTCGAGAGAGTGCTTGAGCCTAAATATGTTTTGCCTACTTCTGCATGGAAATTGGATAACAGCCGCAGCATACACTCTGATGAGATAAGAATTTCTATCAAAAGAATCCACCTTGAGGGTACCAGTTTCAAGCAGATATGCACAGAAGTAAACTACAATGAAGAAAAAATTAAACAGACCATTATAGACATAGTTATAAGGAGAGGGAAGCTTCACAACCCTGTTACGGATACAGGCGGCCTTGTATGCGGACAGGTAGAAGCTATAGGTGCAGAGTTTGAAAACCCTCAGGAGCTTAAAACGGGAGATGAAATCATATGCAATGCTTCTCTTGCGTCGGTGCCTATGCATATTGAAAACATCACATCTATCGATTATGTGTTCAATCAGATTGAGGTGGAGGGATATGCCATTATTCACAGCAGAATCCCTATAGTAAAGGTAACAGACGATCTACCTCTCAACCTGCTGCTTTTTGTACTGGATGAGTCGGGAACGCTTTTCCGCCTCAGCCAGCTAGCCGAGAACAAGGAAAAATGCCTTATCGTAGGAAACAATATGATAACCAACCTGATTTTTGGCTATGTGCTTAGAAGAAAGCTTGGGAACAAGGGGGAAATAACATGCCTTCTGGATAAAAAGACGGGCATACAAGTAACGGGAGGCGGCATAGACAGGCTTATAAGCCGGGTTTTTGACAAGATACAGTACCTGGATATTCTGAAACCTACAGAGTGCGTGGACAGGCTCAATGCTGAATCGATTTTCGATCTGTCGGTAAACTGTGCGGAGATTCCGGGCGCAGAAACAGTGAATATTCTGGCCACCAGGCCCGGCGGAACAGTAATGTTTGCAAATCTTATAAACAACCTTAACATCGCCCTTTACATAACAGAATCTCTGTCCAAAAATCTGGAGGTCCATGGAGCGGAAGGCTTTATAGAGGGTTATGACAGATTTGATGTTGAGGTGGTAGGCGAGATAGCAGAATACTTTGAAAATGCAACATTTGTGAAGGTGGAAAAAAATGAACCGGAGGACTACGTCAATCCTTATAACCGTTCTTTGCTGGAAAAGACGAAAACAGAGGACTTCGTATTTAACAGCAAAGCTATGAAACTGGTCCTCGATGAGATATTGAAGGTTTCCAGCTACGACTGCAATGTAATAATTTTCGGTGATACCGGTGTCGGCAAGGAAAAGGTAGCTAATCTCATACAGAAAAACAGCGATCGTAAGATGCAGCCTTTTGTCAAGATAAACTGTGGTGCGATCTCACCGAATCTGATAGAATCCGAGTTCTTCGGTTACGAAAAAGGAGCATTCACCGGAGCCAGTGCTTCAGGCAAAAAAGGCTACTTTGAAATTGCCAACAACGGTGTTATATTCCTGGATGAAATTGGCGAACTGCCTCTGGAGATGCAGGCCAAGCTTCTGCGCGTAATACAGGACGGAGAGTTTTACAGGGTAGGGGGAACCACGCCGATTAAGACCAATGTGAGAATTATTTCAGCAACAAACAGAGATCTGGAAAAATTCGTAGAAGAGGGAAGATTCAGACGGGATCTTTACTACAGACTTAACGTTGTACCGATAAGAATACCTAAACTTTCCGACAGGCCTGAGGATATTCCGGCACTGGTGAATCATTTCCTTTCCAAGTATGGAGAAAAATTCGGGACCAGACGTAAAATCAACGAAAGCGCCATGGAATACCTGAAGCAGCTGCCATGGCCGGGAAATATCAGAGAACTGGAAAATTCAGTGCAGCGACTGATTATTTCCTCAAAAGGCGAAGATATAACACTTATGGATGTAATGCGAGAAACCCACGGAGATATTTTCGGCGGAAAAGTGGAGACAGACGATGAAGAAAGCGAAGCTGCGGGAGTTGTCGTGGAACTGGATCTTCAGAGTGCGGTGGATGAATATGAAAAAGGGCTTATCAAATATGCATGTGAGAAGTACGGCTCCACCCGTAAAGCAGCTAAAGCTATTGGAATCAGTCAGACTCAGCTGGTCAGAAAGAAGAAAAAATACGAACTTTAGTGGTGAAACAGATACCATGGAAACATGCCGAAGAAATGGCGAACCGATTTGTGTTCGCTATTTTTCGTTGTGAAAACAAAACGGTTCGAAATCTGGAAATGTCTGGGCAATGCAAAGAGACTGGGTAACCGCCGAGGGCCATAAATACAGGCTGAGAGCACAGAGGCTTTTTTGCCTCGGATTGGCACAAATTTTGCTATATTATTATCGCGGTTGAGTTTTCGTTAAAATAAAAATTACAATAGATAAAGGAGAAAAATTTATGGAATTTAAAAAAGGAGACATTTACGGAACACACAGGGTAATTGAACCAAAGGGAGTACTGCCTCAGCCGGCAGATGTCTTAGACAACACCATGGAAATCTATGACAATGAGGTTCTTATCGATGTGCATACTTTAAATATCGACTCAGCATCTTTCACAGAAATTGAAAAAAGAGCAGGAGGAGATGTAGAAGAAATTAAGAAAATCATCATGAACATCGTTGAAACAACCGGTAAGCACAAGAATCCTTGGACAGGATCCGGCGGAATGCTCATCGGTAAGGTTAAGGCCATCGGACCTAACTTCAAGGGCGACCTCAGAGTGGGAGACAAGATTGCTACATTAGTTTCACTTTCACTTACTCCGCTGAAGATTGAAGAGATCAAGGAAATCAGACCTGAAATCGACCAGGTGGACGTAAAGGGTCAGGCAATCCTGTTCCAGTCAGGTTTATATGCAATCCTTCCTAAGGATATGCCTAAGGAACTTGCACTTTCAGTTCTTGACGTAGCAGGTGCACCTGCCCAGACTGCAAAGATCTGCAAGCCTGGAGACACAGTAGTAGTAATGGGCGGCGGCGGCAAGTCCGGTATCCTCTGCTGCTGGCAGGCCAAGAAGCAGGTAGGCATCAACGGTAAGGTTATCTGCGTAGACGGATTCAAGAAATCAATCAACAGAGCTATGTCTGTAAAGTGTGCTGATGAATACATAGTAGTTAATGCTACAGACGCAGTTGCAATGTACAATGAAATTATGGAAGCTACTGAGGGTGAACTTGCAGATGTAGTAATCAATGTAGTTAACATCCCTAATACAGAAATGGCTTCAATCCTTGCCTGCAAGGACGGAGGACTGGTATACTTCTTCTCCATGGCTACAAGCTTCACCAAGGCAGCTCTTGGTGCTGAAGGAGTTGGCAAGGACGTAAACATGCTCATCGGCAATGGCTATACTAAGGGTCATGCTAATGTAGCACTGCAGGTTCTCAGAGACGATGAAAGAATAATGAAGCTCTTTGCAGAACTTTATGCATAAAAATCTGTACAAGACGAAGGTTTTGATATATAATTAACATAGTCAGTTATGCCGTCATCGCTGTCATGCGTAATTTGGCGCAGAATGCGGTGCGGTATCTAAAAGATAATAATAATTTTTTTTCTAGGAGGAAATTAAAATGAAAAAAGGATGCCCTTATGGTACACACAGAGTAATCTCCCCAAAGGGAGTTTTACCACAGCCAGCAGATGTTATCGATAACACTATGGAAATCTACGACAACGAAGTGCTCATCGACGTTAAGACTTTAAACGTTGACTCCGCTTCCTTCACAGAAATCGTAAGAAGATCCTGCGACGGCAAGAAGCCTGCAGACATCGAAAACTCACCTGAAGATCAGGAAAAAGTTAAGAAGACCATGCTGGATATCGTAGCAAAGGCTGGCAAGCACAAGAATCCTTGGACTGGTTCCGGCGGAATGCTTATCGGTACAGTTAAGGAAATCGGACCTGCATATGTAGGCGATTTAAAGGTTGGCGACAAGATTGCTACATTAGTATCACTTTCACTTACACCGTTAGTAATTGACGAAATTCTTGAAATGAGACCTGCTATCGACCAGGTTGACATCAAGGGTCAGGCAATCTTATTCCAGAGCGGTATCTATGCAAAACTTCCTGATGACATGGAAGAAGGTCTTGCATTATCAGCATTAGACGTTGCAGGTGCTCCTGCTCAGGCTGCTAAGTTAGTACAGTCAGGCCAGAAGGTTCTCGTAATCGGCGGCGGCGGCAAGTCCGGACTTCTCTGCTTATACGAAGCAAAGAAGAGAGCTGGCGTTACAGGCCTCGTAGTTTGCGCTGCTGGTTCACAGAAATCAGAAGACAGAGCTAGAAACCTTGACCTTGCTGATGAATATTTCCACATGGACGCTACAGATGCAGTTGGAATGTACAACAAGGCTATGGAATTAACTAACGGAGAATTATTCGACGTAGTTATCAACTGTGTAAACATCGAAAATACTGAAATGGCTTCAATCCTTGCATGTAAGGATGACGGTGTTGTTTACTTCTTCTCAATGGCTACAAGCTTCACTAAGGCTGCTCTTGGTGCAGAAGGCGTTGGCAAGGACGTTAACATGATTATCGGTAACGGCTACACTAAGGGACACGCAGCAATCACTCTTCAGTGCTTAAGAGAGCATGAAGGATTAAGAAAGCTGTTCCAGGAGATGTACGCTTAATCGTTCCTGCGTACAATAAAACGTTAAAAAAAGGAGAATATAATGGCTATTAGAAATTGGAAAGACATTCCTTTATTCAAGGATGTAACTGATGAACAGTGGAATGACTGGCATTGGCAGGTTGAGCACAGACTTTCAACCGTAGAGGAAATCGCACAGGTTGTTAACCTTACCGAACAGGAAAAGGCTGACATCGAAAAGGTTATGGGCGGCTTCAGAGTAGGTATCACTCCTTACTATGCTTCCCTGATGGATCCGGATGATCCTAGAGATCCGGTTAGAATGCAGGCAGTTCCTACTCTGGCAGAAATGCACAGATCAGAAGCTGATGACCTTGACCCGCTTCACGAAGATGCTGACTCCCCTGCTCCTGGATTAACTCACAGATATCCGGACAGAGTTCTCTTCTTAATCACTGACCAGTGCTCAATGTACTGCAGACACTGCACAAGAAGAAGACTTGCAGGAGAAACTGACGGTGCAAGATCAAGAGAAGACATCGATGCATGTATCGAATACATCAGAAAGACACCTCAGGTTAGAGACGTACTTCTTTCCGGTGGTGACGCTCTCTGCGTAGAAGACGACACTCTTGAATACATCATCAGCGAGCTGAGAAAGATTCCTCACGTAGAAATCGTAAGAATCGGTTCCAGAACTCCTGTTGTAATGCCAATGAGAATTACTGACAACCTGGTTAACATGCTGAAGAAGTATCACCCGATCTGGTTAAATACTCACTTCAACCATCCTAAGGAAATGACTCCAACAGCTATGGAAGCAGTTAGAAAGCTTGCTGATGCAGGTATTCCTCTTGGAAACCAGTCAGTATTATTAAGAGGTGTTAACGACTGTAAGCACATCATGAGAGACCTGATGCACGTACTCGTTAAGAACAGAATCAGACCTTACTACATCTACATCTGTGACTTATCAATGGGTATTGAGCACTTCAGAACTCCGGTATCCAAGGGTATCGAAATCATGGAAGGCTTAAGAGGACATACTTCAGGATATGCTGTACCTACATTCGTAGTAGACGCTCCTGGTGGTGGCGGAAAGACTCCTGTAATGCCTCAGTATGTAATTTCCCAGACTCCTCACAAGGTAATTCTGAGAAACTACGAGGGTATCATTACTACATACACCGAGCCTCAGCTTCCTGACCTTCCTTGCACTTGCGACTACTGCACAGGCAAGAAGACTTACAAGTATGAAGGTGTTTCTGCTCTGGGCGAAGGTCCTGAAATCAGAACTATCGAGCCGGCACATCTGGCAAGACACGAAAGAAACAAACACTAATCGCTGTTTAAAATTTCGAATAATTAAAAACTATGCCTATAGGGAGGCCGCGTGTCTCCCTATAGGTGTGATTAAAGGATAAAAAAATAATGGGGCTTTTATACGATTTATCAACTAAATACAAGACACTTTCCATAGTGGGTATGGCTAAGAATGCAGGCAAAACCACAGCTCTTAACTATCTCATCGAGGAAGCCATAGACGAAGGCATCGTTTTAGGAGTCACATCTACGGGCAGAGACGGCGAAAGTCAGGACCTGGTAACAGGAACCGAGAAGCCGAGAGTTTATCTCGAGGAGGATATGCTCGTAGCAGTACCGACACTTCTTTATGATCTGGCTGATGCAGGTCTTGAAGTTGTTAAAAAGACAAAATATTCCACGGCCATAGGAGAACTCCTGATATGCCGGGTGAAGGATGCAGGATATGTTCAGGTTGCGGGCCCTGTCATTAATGCGGAGCAGAAGCTTCTCTGCCGTGACATGATGGAGCTGGGATGCAGTTTGATTCTCATCGATGGAGCTATTGACAGAAAATCCATCGCATCACCTGATACATCAGATGCGATAATACTATCCACAGGAGCGGTTCTTTCGAGAAAGCTGAATAAAGTAGTGGAAGAGACGGCACATGTAGTAAATCTCTACAGAACGCCTGAACTGGAGGAAGGTGTCATCAGAGACGCCATAACAGAAAATAATTTTGACGATAAGATTATGCTCGTAGATGGAGACGGAAAAATCAGAAAGCTTGATCTGATAACAGGTCTCGGGGCAGCAAAGGAGATCAACGGAGCCATAGACGAGGATACAAGATATATATATATACCGGGTGCATTTACAAATAGCGTAATTTCCGACATTAGCCTGAAGAATCTGAAACAGGTGCAGTTCGTTCTGAAGGATCCTACCAAGATATTTGTGAATGCTATGGACTGGGGTATTTTCAGGAAGAAAGGATTCAGAGCAAGTGTCCTTAAAAATATTGAAATTGCAGCCATTACAGTAAATCCGTGGGCACCGGCGGGTTACACATTTGACAACAGGTTCCTTTTAGAGGAAATGCAGAAGGCAATTCCTGATATACCTGTTATTGACGTAAGGATGTAGCTATGAGACAAGGAAAAAACAGAAGACTTGCAAATGTAAAGACAAGGCGTGAGACAGGGCTGGATTATGTCATGTTTAACCTTGATCTGAATACGCCTTTCGGTAAAAAACAGCTGAAGGAAATTCAGCCTTATTATCCCGGCGAAGAGGAAGAACTGCGCCAGGAGCTGGACAGAGTTGAGAGAATGATTCAGTTTGTAAGGCAGAATCAGACTCTCACGGATAAGATTCAGGAAGTTTTCATGGAGGTGAAAGATCCGTCTCTTACCGTTTCCAGAAGCGGCAGCACCACTCTTTCCACAGTGGAGCTTTACGAAGTCAAATCCCTGCTTCTGCAGATGAGGCAGCTTCGAAAGCTTACCATGGAACATGAAATCGGGGATTATAAGGGCTGTCACTGCGTAGAGGAATGTAAGAAGGAGAATGCTGCCGGTCAAGCTGCAGGAGCAGAGGATGTGCTGCCTGAGGAAGGGCAGACAGTGGATACAGTTCCTGAAGAGTACTTCCTCGAAGATACCGAGGATCTGCTTGACGAGCTTGACCCGAGGGGCGACAGGATGAACACATTTTACATATATGATGAGTTCAGTCCTCTCCTGGGCCAATACCGAAAAAAGAAAAAAGAATATGAACAGCTGATCAGAAAGGAACAGAAGGAGACCAGAGAAAGACTCAGAAAAGAGCAAGGCGTAGCCCTTACTCCGAAGTTTGATATTGTGGTGGCTAAATCTCATCCTGATTTTGAAAAGATAACTCATCTCGAAGAACTTGAGGTGGTGGATCAGGACTATATGAGTGTGACGCTGCAGCTGAAGCCAACTGAGAAGGTCTATGAGTATGTAACTGAGGTTGAGCAGATAAATTCCGACATTGAAGTCGAAGAAGAAAGAATCAGAGAAGCGCTTTCAAGAAAAATTTCAGAGAAGGAAAAGGTCATACTTGAAAACTGCGAGAAAATGGGAGCTCTGGACCTTGCACTGGCAAGAGCT
>JALFXR010000180.1 GCA_022787405.1 Bacillota bacterium | reverse complement strand
TAGAATGAAGGTAAGCATTCCGTATTATGAAAGCGGCAGCAATACAAACTGCCATAACCAGTGTGATTATGATAAACTTTTTCTTTTTACTCTCAATAGATTTTAGCATTTGCTTACCCCTCATTTACTATTAATTATTCTCTTTGTGTTTAAGTTCGTCATATATACAACCAAGAACAAAAGAATTTGGAATAACCGCAGCAATAGCAATTAAACCCGGAACATCCGTGATTAGTGTAACGATAAATATTATAGCTGTAGTTATCACTGGTAGTATTAATTTCATTTGATAAATCTCCTTTCTACTCTCTTCTTAAAGAAACACTGCCATAATTGCAATAACAATGTTCTGAGTGGTCGTTTTTTGTTCTAAGTGGTAGTTTTTATGGATAAAATTTCTAATTATACCTGAAAAAGCCGATAGCTGCCTACCCTGTAATAACCGTCAAAGCGCAGTCCAGCACAAAAAGTATGGCCAGCAATGTGCTTACCCGATTCAGAGTCTCCTGTGACATGCATCCCACCAGCCTCTCAAACAAAGGCTGGAGAACATACAGAAACAGCACCCCGCCCAGGCCGAATCTCACAGAAGGGGACAACGCTATGCGACCCTGAAAATTAACGGCATAATCCACATATGTCTGCCATGGCCATGCACCTGTAATTGCTTCCAGAATATAGCTGGTGGCCAGTTCTATGGCTGTAGCCACAACCATGCAGCCGGCAAATACAATCAGCGGCTTTATCCAGCGGAACCACCTGGGCTCTTTCTTTGCCATAAGCTTATGGAAGCACAGTAAAAAAGCCAGTGCCCCCACACCATATACCGGACAATAGGGTCCGAACAAAACACCGCGGTCTGAGTATCCCCACTGGTAAACCACTACCTCAAGAAACACCTCGTAAGCCCACCCTACGATGGCATACATTAAAAAATACAAAAACCACGGCTGCATTGTCTTCCAGATCTTTTTCATAAATGTCTCCTTTTTTATTGCGGCTTCTCTGCCCTTGATTCGACCTCTGATTCAGCAAAATCGCATTCCACCACAAATCTCTGGGTGTCGCTGCTGTCCTCGGTGCAGGTGGAAAGGTAAAGTTTCCTGTCTTCAGGGTTTTGAGCCGCACCGGAAGGCAAATCATAGACTTTGCCCTCAACGTCTGCCTTATATGCCTTTTTCACCTCATATTTAAGGGTTTCGCCCGTAGGCAGAAGTATATACACATAAGGGTGCTTTTTCATGTAGCTTTCCTTGGTGAACTTGTCAAGCTTTCCGAACATGCTGCCGTTATGCATGTTATGTCCGTATACCACCGTGCGGCTGTCGGTAAAGTCACGGCTGCATCTATAATCAATGTAGATACTGCCTGCCGTCAGGTATTTATTCTCGTAGGATTGAAACAGGTACTGCTGATTGTCACGACCGCAGAGCAGAGGATAGCTTATGTCTGTATCCTCTATATATATCCAGCCTATTACATCACTGTTAACCTGAAGCAGGGCGTCAAAATCCACCTCGGGCACCCCCGTACCATCTGACTCTTCATCTGATGTCTTCGAAGGGATCTCCGTAAATTGTCCGACGGCTTCGTCGTATGTTTTATCAATTTCACGATAGTTCTGAATTATAGTAACCACATTATACAGCGCAAAAAGAAACACAGCAAGGCAAGCTGCGATTCCTATTGCACGCATAATCTGTATCCTGCTGTGTTTCTTCCGTTCTTTCATTCTCCAAACACCTTATTTCAAATTCCAGACAGCTTCTGCTCTGTCCTGAGAAGCCTCCAGATGCTTGGCGATGGCATCCACCGCCTTTTCTGAATCTCTTTCCCTGATGGCCTCAAAAATGGCTCTATGCTCTCTCAGGATACTTTCCAGGTATGACTGCTCGTAAAAAATCGATTTTCTGGTCTTTTCAATGTACTCCTTATACGATCTGAGCACCTGTGCCAGGAACCGGCTTCTTGCCGCAGCATAAATAACGTCGTGGAATGATGCATTAAGCTCCAGCACTTTCTTTTTATCCTTCTTTTTAGAATAGAACTCCATCAAATCCACCTGCTCTTCGAGAGCATTTATTTCCTCCGGCGTTATTCTTTCCACAGCCCACCTTACGGCAAGCTCCTCCAGAGCCTCCCTTACGGCATATATGTCGTCTACGTCCTGTTTAGTAAAGCCCTTGGCGAAGCATCCTCTGTTAGGAATATAGTCTATAAGACCTTCGTTTTCCAGAAGTTTAAATGCCTCTCTGATAGGTGTACGACTTACCTTAAGTTCACTCGCAATCTGATTTTCTTTGATTTTTTCCCCTATCTCATACTCGCCCTTCAGAATTCTTTCTCTCACTACATCTGCTATTTCATCGGTCAGTGAAAATGAATTGGAAAAGTTCTTGCTGTTAGTTGACATTTTTATCTCTCCTGAAAATTGCTTTGTTATGCTCGTTTATACAGTCTATGTATACCTTACATTATACACTATAAAATGTAATTTTCCAATACCTGAGCATCAAAATCAAAGTCTTCAATCTGTAAATAATACTCAGCAGAGTCGATCAGCGCCTTCATAGGGCAAAGTCCGATGACCTCTGTGCCTGTTACGCGTACTCCGTATCTTCTTGCTTCGGCCTTCACAAGCTCGGTTACTCTGTAAAGCGGTGTTACTCTGTAGTCTGTCATATTGATGGAAACCTGAGCAATGTTTCTGTCCTCAAGCATGAATCCCATAGCCTTAACGCAGTCTAATCCGCCGTCCTTTTCTCTGATGATTTTGGCGATGTTCTTGGCGATCTGAACGTCTGAAGTGTCAAGGTTCAGGTTGTATGCTACCAGAGGAGGTCTTGCTCCCACTGCAACCACGCCGCCGGTAGGGTTGATTCTGGCTCCGCCGAAATCAGGTTCCCACTCAGGGTCCTTGACCTTCTCTGCCATACCCTCAAACTGGCCCTTTCTGATTGTCGCAAGGTTCTTTCTTGCAGGCTTGGTTGCTGACATTTCATAAAGGAAAACCGGCAGATCCGCTTCTTCTGCAATTCGCTTTCCAACTACCTTTGAAAGCTCGATACATTCTTCGTTGGTTGCATCCTTAACCGGAACGAAAGGCATTACGTCAACTGCACCCATTCTAGGATGTTCGCCTGTGTGTTTGTTGAGGTCGATGAGCTCTACAGCCTTCTTTGCCAGTTTAACGCTTGCTTCTTCAACTCCCTTGGCATCTCCGATATATGTAATTACGGTTCTGTTGTGATTAGGGTCTGATGAATAGTTCAGAAGTGTGCAGCCCGGGGTGGTTCTGATCTGATCTACTACTGCTTCAATAACTTCCTGATTTCTTCCCTCTGAAATATTAGGGATGCTTTCAATAATCTGCGCCATTTTATTTTTCCTCCTGATTTTCGGTTAAGTTTTGGTTATTCTACAGAGAAGCTAAAACTTCTTCATAGATTCTGTTTGCGAGTACGTAGGCCTCGTCAACCATCTGTGCTCCTGCTTCAAACTGTGCCTTCAAAGCCTCATCCTTGATTCCCGGAAGGTTGATTTTGACATTGAGCCATGCTCCTCTTATTCCTGCCATAAGGTTAAGTGCCGCAACGCCAAGGTCTGAAGCTGCGTTAGGATTTGATTTTCCTACCATTGTCTCAGTAACCTTCAGCCCTTCAAGGCATAGCTTTACAGTTTCAAAAGGAACTTCTGTAGCACCGACGTTGGCCTCTCTGATAGCAGCTGATCTTGCAGCCTTTTCCTCATCGGTATTCTTAGGAAGCTTGTACGCTGCAGAAACCTTGTTAAAAGCCTCTGTGTCCTTATCTATTCCTGCAACCAGCTCTGCATAAAGTTTAAGAGCTTCTTCCTTTGCTGCCTTGCAGATTTCTTCGTATTCAGCATATTTTTCTCTGCCGATTGTAAGGTCTGCTACCATTGCTACCAGACCAACACCCTGTGCTGCTGATAACGCGCTTACGGAGCCGCCACCCGGTGCCGGTGCATCTGATTTAAGGAGGTCCAGGTAGTCCTTTACGGTCATATCTACTAATTTCATATTACACTAAAATTCCTTTCTTTATTGTCTGTAATGCAAGGTTGGATCCGAAGCGGTAGCAAAGCATCT
>JALFXR010000170.1 GCA_022787405.1 Bacillota bacterium | reverse complement strand
TTGTCAACGATCTTGTCTGCTGTAGTCTTGTCCACTGTAGCGGTAGTTGTACCGTTGGAAGTTGAAGTGGTATTGCTCAGGTCAGCGCTTGTAGTAGCGTTGTCAGCTGCAGCTGAACCGGAGTTGGTTACATTGTCGGTTGGAGTGGTTGGGATGGATGGTATGCCACTCGAAACAGCTTTTACAGTGTATGGTCCACTGCCATCTACAGTATAACCACTTGCAACATATTCTTTTGGATCTGTGCTGAATGTTCCGCCGGTGATTGTTATTGACTGTCCATTTTTTGTGTCTTTAGACGTTTCAACTGCTCCAAAGCTACCATTTCCATTAATAACCAGCTTGGCCTTTTCTGGATCTACGCTATCATATAATATCTTACCATTTATTGTTCCAGTGTAGCTATTATCGAATGTTACACTAGTACCATTAGGGTAAGCTTCTTTCCAGTAATACACATCAAAGGCGATTGTATCATCATTACTGGTTATAATACTTGTATTTCCGCTAAATACAATATTGCCGTTATTAAAGCTTAAAGGATAATTTTCTCCACCAACTTGATTCTTTGCATAGAACTTCATATCCTCCAGTTTAAGATTTGCATAATTCTGAATAATTCTCTTTATTTTATTTGCGTTTTCTGCAATTTTGATTGTTCCATTCTTAAAAGTAATATCGGAATCTTTTAATAACTGGAACCCATTTGTCTCTGTATTAGCAGAACCAGCCCCAGGTCCTGTTAATGTATAGGTATTTTCTGCAAAATCTAATGTGAAGTTTTTTCCCGATGGAATACTTATTCCTTGAGCATTTGTAACATCACCCAGCAATGTCACAGTATCACCGTCTTTTGCAGCGGCGATGGCTGCTTCAAGGGTAGTGAATCCTGCATCACCAACCTGAGCTACGGCATTAACATCAGGTGCGATGGTGAAAATTCCACTGCTTTCAACGACATCTGTTCCTTCAGGCACATAATTCTTTAATACTTTAGCCGTACTATCCTGTATGCTTACACCATTATTGCTAAATTTACCTCCAGTAATTACTGGGGTTCCTGTTGACGGACCTGTCATCATCACATTTACACCTTCCTTGCTCGTAAATGTTCCGCCTTTAATCTGAACAGAAGCCTTTTCGTTAATGCCTCCGTCCCCATCCTTGTTGTCATTACCAACCATAATAGCCGCTTTGCTGGCCGCAGTGTATGTTCCGCCATAAATTGTAGCTGTTGCACCACCAGTCTCTCCAGCTATATATATTGCATAATGAGCTGGTCCGCCATTGGAATCATGCTTGCAAATAACAGTTTTAAATATACCATCATAAATAAGTCCAGTGCCTCCACCAATTGCAAGTGCACCTTGAACACCAGTCACTGTCCCATTATTAAAAATCAAATTACCATGACTGTTGATACAATAAGCCCAATGCCCGTATTTTCCTTTAGAATCTTTAGTCTGGGTGCACGATGTGGTATAGAAGGTACCATTATTAACTGTTAACGTACCACCATTATATATTGCAGAACGCCCCTCAAAATAACCGTTTTCAATTACAGCTGTTCCCTCGGGACGATTGTAGATAGCTGAACCATCCGCACATACATGACCCTTGAATATGCCATTCTCAATAGTTAAATTGCCAAAATTATTGATGGCACCATATCCGCCAAACTCCGAATTGGTACTATCAATAGTACCGTTTCCAATGACTTTCAAAATGCCGTTATTTACGATAGGACGACCGGTAAAATCTTCATTAACCGTAATTCTATGGCCGTCCATATTTAGAACGATGTTTTGTCCTTTTTTAATGGTAAGGATTTGAGCAGTCTCCATATTGGTAATGTCTCCCTGAAGAGTGATAGTAACCTCTGTCCCATCAGTAGGTGCACTCTCAATTTCTCCTTTTAGAGCCAAATAAGCATCACCCTACGCCAGCGCCACTGTCGGCATGAAGCAGACCACCATGATGATACACATCAACGTGATAAAAAACTTTTTCATAGTTTTTCTCCTTTCATTATTTTTAGCCCTCACACACAGGCCGTTTCAAAAAAAGAAACAAAGTCACAGACTTTGTCTCTTAGCATAGCATACATTATTCCTGTCGAACCTTCTCTGTCATCAGCCACACCCTGGGACAAGGTGCTGTGATACTTCGCCGCTCTTCGACGGCAAAGTCGCTTTTTCTCTTTTTCCAGACAAATTATACCCCCCAGCGTATTTTGTCAACTATTAATAGTTTAGAGATTTCAGTATTTTACTTCGAAATATAATATTTTTTGTATTATAAAAGGAAGCTCCATATCATTGCGGTTGCTTCCTTCGTTGTTTTATTTAAAGATAATATGAAAATTAAACAACATTGCACTGTTTTAGCAGTTGTTTCATGCCTCGAGAGTGATGAAAGGTTGTAAAGAACAATCATTACCGCCCGTATTTACAACCCTACTGTTCTAAGCGTTGTAAAATCGGCTTCACACTAGAATATTCTACAACCTTTGCACTCTGTCCTGCCGGTTTCCTACACATCCGGAGTCGCAATGTTGTAAAATATTATAATATTACTGAATTTGTACAACCAGCCCCATTACTCCGCCAGCTCGCTTCTCAGCTTCACCAGCTTGCGTACCAGGCGGTTCAGGTCATTGATTCTGCGTGCCACCTTGTAGGTGTTTTCTTCGCGGTGCATGAATATGGCCATCAGAGTGTCCTTAAGCTCGCTGCAGAGTCCGTCAACTGCGGCTGCGAAGCTTTCTCGAAGGTCGCGGCTTCCGTCATCGGCCACCTTGCCGCCTCTGAAAAAGTCCACCTGACTGATATTGTAGTGATACTCGATTCCAAAAAGCTCTGAAACTCTGGCCGACAGACGGTTTTTGATGTCGTTCATGTGAGCCTCCAGCATTCTGGCATTTCCCGGGAAGCTTTCCGCAAACTCAGCAGCCTCCGCCTTTATCTCCTCGAAGAAGCTTTCCATCTCGGCAAACTTGGCATCAAACTCCGCATGGGTCATGCCCAGGGCGGTCCTGTAAAGAACAATCTGCGAAAGAGCGCTGGCTACGATGTCACGCATCTTAAGCTTTGCCGACTCCTCTATAATCTGCTGCACAGTGGTCTGGCAGTCACGGGAAATTGCAGACTTAAGCTCCTCCACGCCGATGTTTTTCTTGGCACTGACAGGGAAAAGCTGAACGTCCTCTACTCCCATGAGCTTGGAAAGCAGATTCCTGCAGTATGTCAGGTAATCCTCAAGGTCTGACTCGTCGATGGAATCGATTTTGTTTACTGCGAAGTAGAACTTGGATGCAAACTCTCTGGCATTTTCCAGAAAGTCGATTTCTATCTGATTAATCGGGCTGTCCACAGAAAGCATGAAGATTACAGCATCGCTTTCCTTTACATATGAATACGCCGCATCGGAGTTTTTCTGGTGTACGGAGCCTACACCCGGTGTGTCGACGAAGGTCATTCCTCCTTTTAGAAAATCCGAAGGACAGTACAGGCAGACCTGAGATACACCCAGCTTGTTGTCCTGGTTTTCCTGCTCGTTTATGTAGGATGACATTTCATCGAAGCCGATTTCCTTTATGATACCGTTGTCGAACTGAACTGTGGCTGCCTTTTCACCGTACTCCACTGTAGTCACCACAGCGGTTACAGGCACGATGCCTACCGGCAGAATCTTGTCTTCAAGAATTGCGTTTACCAGAGTACTTTTGCCGCGCTTGAACTGTCCTATGACTGAAATGGTAATCTTATGGTTTTCCAGCTTGTCTGCAAGCTCCTGTGCTCTGGCTAGCTCACCCTTGGTCAGCTCATATTTGCTGAAAACCTCGCAGGTCTCCTTGACCGTATCTAAAATTGAGTTGTTCATTGAATCGCTCATTTAGTCTGGTTCCTATTCCTTTCCATAAAATCTGCATTCTCTGCAGCAAGGTTCCTTGGCTCTCTTTTCGTCGTCGCAGTAAAGCGGCTTCAGAATGAGGTTCGGATAAAGCTTATCTCCAAAGAGAGATTTAAGAGCTGCAATTTCGCAAAGAGTTCCGATGAACTCAACATGCTGTCCTGCTTTGACATTGCGCATGGTCTGTCTGTAAAGGGCAGGCATATCTCTTTCGCCGTATTCATCGCTGTATTCATAGAACTGTTCAAAGTCCGGCAGCTCTACAGGATTGAAAAGCGGGCAGAAAAGCACGCAGGCATTGCATCTGTTGCATCCGTTTTCATTTACCACGGGCTGTTTTTTCTTGCCTTCACCTTCAGGCCTGTCCTCCATCTTTACGCAAACATACTTACAGCCTACCACGCATGCGCTACAGCCGTTACAATTTTTTACTCTATCTGTTAACTGCATTTTTTGCCTCCTGATTATCTTCTAATTTATCTTCTTTTTTTCTCCCATCATTATATAATACTACAATTGCAGGTCCGTTTCAATACTATTCTCCGCAAAGATAGTCCGACGCAAACTGTGCCGTCAGGGCGCTGCCTCTTTCCAGGGCATCCTCGTCTGCTGTAAACTTCTCATGATGGTTGGAATGCACCAGTCCTTTGGCTTCGTTATGAGCTCCCACGAA
>JALFXR010000163.1 GCA_022787405.1 Bacillota bacterium | reverse complement strand
TTGTCAACGATCTTGTCTGCTGTAGTCTTGTCCACTGTAGCGGTAGTTGTACCGTTGGAAGTTGAAGTGGTATTGCTCAGGTCAGCGCTTGTAGTAGCGTTGTCAGCTGCAGCTGAACCGGAGTTGGTTACATTGTCGGTTTGAGTGGTTGGTGGGGTTGTTGGGATGTATGTACCACCTATATATTTCCACTTTGCGACAATTTCAAAATTACATGTATTTATTTCTGCCGGAAGGGTAACAGATGTTGCATTTCCCTCCAGCTTAACATCTTCATGATACCAGCCCTCAAATTCATAGCCAGATTTTGCAATGGCTTCAACCGACATTGTTTCTCCACCGTAATACAGTTTTCTATTTATTGAAACTGTTCCTTTTGTAGCATCTTCCGTTGATAATACAGGAAGACAATAAAGCTGCTCATCTTCAAATCCCCAATAATCATTGGGGTTTTCTGGATTATAAACATTTTTTCCACTTGTAATAAAAGCCTTTAATCCTTCAGTCATAACGGTTGGATCGATAAAAATGTTCTCTCTAATAAAAGTTTCACGTTCAGTTCTGTTTTCCATTGCGCTGTTATTGATTGCAAACGGAATATCATGTTTTGCCGCATCCGCAATCATTTGGAGAGACGTTGAACCTTTAATTTCAAGCTTGTTTTTGTCAGGAGAATCAATTCGAATCAGCTGTTCTGTCGGTTGATTATCAGTGGTTTTTGCAACAATTGTTGAGTCCTCTATTATTATTGTATTCTTCGTTGCGGTTCCCCAGCCGTTGTTATATATATCGTCATTAATTACAACTGCAGAGAATGAATATATTTTGTCGCTGTTAAAAGCACCATTGATACCTTCAATCAAAGAATTGTTCCTTACCTCTATTGTTCCGGCATCTGTCCAAATGTTGAAACCGGTCCATCCACTTAAGCGTGAATTGTCAACTATAATTTTAAGACCTGCGGTATCCATCGCACGTCCAGAATTGATTGCATACTGCCAACCGCATACCTCACTACCATTTAAAACATTAACTGTTATCGTGCTTGCATTAAAAAGTGCAATTCCTCTTGATTGGCCACCCTTCCACTCGGAATAGCAATTAGCACCGTTGTTTATCTTAGTGTTATCTATGGTAACTGTAGTGTTAGGCGCGTCACCAGCAAAGCAAATACCCCTAGCACCAACACCATCAAGGTTAAGCGCTGAGTCCGTTAATGAAATTATAACGTCAGATGGCGATTCAGTGGCTCCTCTCTGCGTTTTGTCCACTTGAATAGCTTGTTGCGATGCATAATATCCAGATGCACTGGTTCCCGTACAAGTAACAGTCAATTTATGACCAAACAATTTTGCACCATCTGTTGTTATCGTGATAGGTGCATAGCCAGCGGTCATATTCGCATTAATCGTAACATTATTCAATGACAGTTCATTTTTTACTATAATTGAATATGTTCCACTGGTTGTAATTATTACATTCTTTATTGTGGTAGAATCATTAATTTCAATATTGCCTTTCAAGGTAATGTTCGTCTTTCCTGATTCAATTGCAGAAATTAATTCTTCATAGCTTCCAACAGTCGCATCACTTCCTTCCGCCATCGCCACTGTCGGCATGAAGCATACTACCATGATGACGCACATCATCGTAATTAGAAATTTTCTCATTTTTACTTTCTCCCTTCAAAAAATAATTTTATAGAGCCTCAGCACACAGGCTCTTTTTACGCAAAAAAGGCAAGCCCAAGCCTGCCTTCTAGTTACAATATGTCTTTGTTACGTGCAGCTGGCAGCCATACTTTAAAAGCTTCAGGCCCTTTAGCTTTGCGTCCCCGACTTTCGACAGGTTTGCCCCTTTTATCTTATGTTTCGATTATACCCCCCCACCCAATATATTTTGTCAACTCTATCGAACAAAGATGTAAACATGTATCGCGGTATTTTTAGATGTTAAAAACAATTAAAATATCGAAAAGTAAACCTGTTTTTACGATTTTAAACGTCTCCCGGTCTTGATGGGTTTACTTTTCGCGGTACAGTATTCTGATTGTATGTTTCCTCGTACTGAAAAGTAAACCCTCCTTTTCATTTTTCAACGGTTTCGGGCACGGAAGGTTGACTTTCAGCGTTTATTTAATTTCTGCTGACTTACGTGAATTTACATCAGTCAGTCCTGTCGCCCCGACGGACTGGCCCCTATCCTATGCTCGCTCCAGCAGCACGCCGGCCTTGAACAGGTCGCCGTCAACTGTCAGCCTAAACTCACCGTTCATCAGCTTGGTCAGGTCCTTTGCGATGGCAAGACCCAGGCCGCTGCCTTCAGTGTTTCTGGAAGCATCTCCTCTGGTGAACCTTTCCATAAGCTCGTCAGCGGAGATATTAAGCTGCTCACCGGAGATATTCTTTATTTCAAGCAGCACCTTGGAGTCCTCCGGACTGCTTATGTTCACATATACGCGGCTGCCTTCGAGAGCGTATTTGCTCACGTTGCCCAGGAGGTTTTCGATGACACGCCACAGCAGCTGGCCGTCAGCATTTACGCGAACACCGCCGGTCCCACCGTCAGCGTCCTCAGCACAGGCGCCCTGACCCGACAGTTCATTCTTCACGATAACCGAAAGCCCTCTTGCCGACAGCTTCTGGTCCATTTCGCCCAGGCTCTGGCTTACCAGTGCATCCAGGTCTATGGAGTCCATATGGACAGGAATTGCGCCGCTGGAAGCTTTGGCCGCTTCAAACAGGTCTTCGGTCAGCACTTTGAGTCGCTGGGTCTTTTCGTCGACAATATCAAGGTACTCAGACGCGTTAGGGCTGTTGAGTCCCTCAGTCTTAAGCAGGTCTATATATGAAACCATGGATGTAAGAGGGGTTTTCAAATCGTGAGACACGTTGGAAATAAGCTCCGTCTTCATGCGCTGATTTTTAAGCTCGTTCTGTACAGCGATGCCTGTTGCCTGGGAGATTTCATTGATGTCTGCAGCCAGTCTGTCAAGCTCGCCCCTCACACCCTGAGCATCTTCCTCTACAGGAATCTTCCAGTCCAGATTTCCGCCTTTAACCTGTCCCACGCCCTCCTTGATTGCCGTAAATTTCTTTACCATGCGAGGCACGAAGATAAATATAAGCACTACCACAACAGGCAGGCCCAGCCAGGTTGCACACAGAAAGGCCCCTGCCACAAGGACACCCACAACCTTCGTCAGGGTACCGTCGCTTTCCTTGAAAGCCCTCTTAAGTCCGCCGAAGAAGCTGCGCAGTTTTCTGAATATCCATATCACAATTCCGCCTACTAGGGATTTTTCCCAGAACTTGTGAGCCTTAAGCTTCTTTATCAGAGGAAGGAAGCACAGCACGGTAAGCGCAATGCAGGCAGCCATACCTGCGATACACAGTCTTATGATAAAAGTATTATTTGGTCCATACCAGTGATCGTCGGTGACAGTTGGCACGAACACTTCCGTCCAGTAAATCATGGAAAACAGCTTAACTACAGGGCAGCACAGAGCCACTGTCGCCGTTGCAAAACCGCAGACACCAGCTATATGAAGCTCCGACCAGAATCTGTCGAACCAGTTCAAGTGAATGGTTCCGTCTTCATTGCGATAAAATCGCCCGGTAAGAACAGAAAGCACCACCAGAGCCACCACCGCTATCACAGCCGCAATAACTGCCCATGTTATGAGATTTGCAAGCATATCGCTGAAGGCATTCATATCCGGTATATGTACAAACCACGAATTATATTCCGTCCATTCCTTTTCTCCGCCGGCTTCAAGATAACTTTCCAAATCCGACATAGACCCGAGGCACACTCCCAGACTTGCCAGAATGCCGCAGGCCATACCGCTGACTACAGTCACAAGCCAGGCCAGGCCGTACAGGGTTCCCAGGCCGCCTTTTTTAGTATTTTTCAATTTTATATCCAATTCCCCACACCACCTTTAAATATTTTGGATTTTTCGGGTCGATTTCGATTTTTTCCCTGATTCGTCTGATATGTACTGCCACTGTGTTTTCCGGACTGTAGGCCGGCTCATTCCACACCGCCTCGTAAATCTGGCCGATGCTGAAGACCCTGCCGGCGTTTTCCGTGAGAAACTTAAGAATGCCGTATTCGATAGGAGTAACGGTCACCTGTTCTCCGTCCACGGTTACCAGCTTCTGACGGTCATCCACAGTGAGGCCCCCTGAGCAGTACACCCCTTCTGCCTGCTGCTGCCCTCCTGCGATGCTGCCCAGATTCACATATCTTCTTATCTGGGATTTGACCCTTGCTATAAGTTCCAGAGGATTGAAAGGCTTGGTCACATAGTCGTCTGCACCCACATTGAGGCCGGTGATTTTATCGTAGTCCTCCGATTTGGCGGAAAGCATTATGATAGGAATGTTTTTTTCCTCCCTTATCTTCATGGTGGCCTGTACCCCGTCCATGTTAGGCATCATCACATCCATTATGATGAGATGGAGTTCCTGCCTGCGGGCGATATCGAGGGCCTGCACCCCGTCAAAGGCCTTGAACACGTTATATCCCTCGTTTCTGAGGTAGATTTCAATTGCTCCTGCGATTTCTCTGTCGTCATCGCATACCAGAATGTTGATGTCAGACATTTATGCTCCTTTCAAACTCTCTATGGTCCTAGGATACAACCCGATTATTACAAACAAAGTGGGTAATTTCTTAAGAAATCTTTAAATTCTTTAAATCTGCCCGGCTTGTATTCGCCGTTGCTTTTTGCTATAATATTTAATGTATGTGCTGCTTTCATTGTAGCACGATATAAGTCTGAAGAATACATCAAAATTTTTTTCAGGCCGCAAAAAAAGTTTTTTGTAACCTTTTCAGGGGGTAATTTGAGTTATTAATGAAAGGAGAACGGATAATGAGTGATACTTTTG
>JALFXR010000141.1 GCA_022787405.1 Bacillota bacterium | reverse complement strand
CCAGGAGGTTTTCCTCATCTACTTCAAGGTGAAACCTCAGTTCAATGATGAAGAGCATCGCAAGGCGTGGCTCATCAGAACCACCATCAACTGCTCTCTGCGCGTGGTTGAAAGTACATATCGCAAGCGAACCGTACCGATGGATGAGATGGAGGAGGGTTCATTTCAGTTTGAATCAAAGGAAGAGAATGCAGTCTATCTGGCACTGCAGGAACTTCCGGAAAAATACAGAATTGTTCTCCAGCTCTTCTATTTCGAGGACATGTCAATTGAATCCATCAGCAAAGCTCTGAACATCAGAGCCGGCACTGTGAAGGTTCAGCTGATGAGAGGCCGCGAAATGATGAAGACTAAACTTAAGGAGGAAGACTACCGATGACTGACGATATTATTCGCAGCATGAAGGAACAGATGGTCCCGTCTGATGACGTGGTTTCAGACCTTCTTGCCAAAATCGCAGCCTGCGAAGCTTCCCCGGAAACAATGGGCAATGTGGACTCCTTTGAGAGCTTCCGCGGCGAAAGCGCTGCGGCCGCTGTTTCAGAGAAGAAAGCATCGCAAGCCAAAAAATTCACAACTAAATCAATATGGTTCTATGGCACTGCCGCAGCTGCCAGCATAATCGTGCTTCTTTCTGTTTTCTCCGTTATCGGTGGAGCAGACCCTTCGGATATGAAGAATGTTGTCAGTGGTATTATTGACAATCCTAACGTCGTTGCGACACCGGGAAACGATACAGATAATAACCCTTCAGTCAATCCGGACGACAACTCTGCTGTTACCGGCAATGACGGTGAGCAGGACGGCGAAGACGATGAAAAAGGCGGCTTCTGGTCTAACCTTTTCCATAAGGATGACAAGGATTCCGACTCGGATAAGGATAGCGAAAACAAGCAGCACAACGGCAATGAAAATAATAATCAGCCTTCAGATAATGATGATCCAAATGTCGGAAACTCCAATACTGTAGCTCCGCCAACAGCGCCTGAATCTGACGATCCGGGCAATTCCAGCATTGTCACTCCGCCTGAGGAAGATAATTCCAAGGTTACTCCCGGTGCTCCGGGCGAGGCTGATATAAGCTGGGACAGAGAGATACTGGCCGAGGATTCGGTTTCCAGCATTACTGTCTCAGGTACCAACTACGTGATTGAATCTGTAACCGCTTCACCGTCGGTTGCAAGCACAGAGGTAAAGACCATCTCCCTTGAGATACCGGCCACCTCCACAACCAACCACACTACCGTTAAAGCCAAGGTGAAGAAAGTCAAGAACGTATCGGAAGAGCTCATGGTGGCAGTTGACGCCAACGGCTTCAAAGATACACTTCTTTACACCAACAAGGATTACACCCCGGCGACTCTGGGGCAGTTCATAGGCGACGCAGGTCTTTCGACAAGCACAACCTTTGCCAAATCTGTATACTGTAAAGGCGAGCAGATCGGCTATTCATCATACCAGAGATTCAATGTCAACGGTATTGACTCGCTGGTTTCCAAGTACATTTTCAGCTGTGAAAATGCAGGGCTGGCAGACTACAGTTCATACAAGAACGGCAATGTGCACGTGCTTTTCAAGTCGGGCAAGAACCCTACCTGTTCTGTCATCGACTTCGGTGTCAGCGATAACGGCTACCTGTACGTGAAGATGTCCTCCGGGAACTCCTTTACCTTCCATATTGGTGAAAAGAATGCCAGCGGCTTTATCGACAGTGTTACCGGTGCGTAAGCTGAATGCACAAGCTAAAACAAGAATTTAAAATCCCGTCATGAGTTCCCTTTTAATAAGGAATCTGACGGGATTTTCTATTGTCATTTTCACAAATCGAGTCAGTTACTATTTCTCCGCACCTCTTATCTGCTGCAGCACCCTGTTTGCCACAGGACCGGCCACCTGAGCGCCATAGCCCCCGTTTTCTACACAGACCACGAAAGCATAGTCACCGGAAAATCCGCAGAACCAGCTGTGAGGCGCCTTGCCTCTGCCCACCTCTGCAGTTCCCGACTTGGCGTGGAGCTCCAGCCCCGGATAGTTGGAATCTCCGTAATTTGACTTCACATTGTTCCTCATCATGCTCTTTATCTGCCCTGCCGTATCACTATAAAGCAGCGACACGGTGCCGCTCCTGCTGCCTTTGATAAGACGCGGCTCTGCGGCCTTTCCATCACCGGCCACAGCTCCCATATACACCATCATGGAAAGGGGGTTCACCTGGTCCTCGAACTGACCGATTCCTGCCCACCCCAGATTTATATTATAGGTGTCGAAGTTAAAGCTCCCCGCCGCCGTCTTGATGCCGTTTATATCGTAGCTTGATGTGAGCCCCAGCTTCTCCGTGTATTCCGCCATTATATCGCCGCCCAGCTCCACTGCCAGCTCGGCATAGGCGCAGTTGCAGGAATTGGCCAGAGCGCCGTAAATATCCATGGTGCCGTGAACCTTGGGGCATGTTATCTTTTCACCGTCTATGACGTGACTTCCCGTGCATTTGAACGTCCACTTGTCCAGGTCTTCTTTGTTTTCTATGGCTGCTGCCGTGGTCACCAGCTTAAAGGTGGAGCCCGGCGTGAAAGACGCAGAAAGCACCTTGTTGATGT
>JALFXR010000122.1 GCA_022787405.1 Bacillota bacterium | reverse complement strand
AATTCCACAGAAAGCTCTTCGACGTCTTCTACAGTCACCACCTTGACATTTGATGATGCGAACTTAACAGGGCTGAAGTCCTCCTCCCCTTCCTCGCACACAAGGAGCAATGTTCTCTGTCCGTCGTTAAACGCCGGATCCTCCATGGTTTCCTGTATGAATGTGGTTTTGCCTGCATCCAGAAAACCCGTAAACAGGTATACAGGTATTTCTTTTTTCTGAATCATATTTACCAGATCTCCTTAAATTTCTTATTTGTCCGATATTACACCTGGAACAGCTGACGAATCTTGTCCTCGTCGATATCAGTTCCGATTACGCAGATTCTTCCGGTAACCTCGGCGCTTCCGTTTCTTACATCAGGTTCACCAGGTACATAATCGAAGTGAATCCACTGTCCGTCTGCACCCTCTACGATGCCCTTGGCGCGGAGAACGAAACCATATTCATGCTGGTCTTCAATTGCTTCCAGCACTTCCCTGATTTTTTCAATTGTAAACTTCTTGGTCGTCTCAACGCCTATGCTGTCAAAGACTTCGTCTGCATGGTGGTGTCCCTCGTGGTCGTGATCATGTCCGCAGCAGCAGTGATCATCATGGTCGTGGTCGTGATGATGCTCATGCTCATCATGGTCGTGGTCGTGATGATGGTCATGATGCTCATGGTCATGGTCGTGACGATGATGTTCATGCTCATCATGGTCGTGTTCGTGCTCTTCCTCAAGATGATGAAGGGCCTCCTCGATGGTATCTCTTCTTTCCATAGCAGCCAGAATCTGTTTGCCGTCCAGAGCATCCCAGTCGGTGGTGATTATTACAGCATGGTCATTGTGCTCACGAAGAAGCTCAACAACCTTCTCCAGTTTTTCCTCATCCATACCTGCTGTATGGCTGAGAATTATGGAACTTGCGTGCTCTACCTGGTTATTGTAGAATTCACCGAAGTTTTTCATATATATCTTTGCCTTCTTGGCATCAACTACTGTAGTAAATCCGTTAAGCTTTACGTGGTCCAGATCAAGATCCTCTACGGCCTGGATTATGTCGCTCAGCTTGCCTACACCCGACGGTTCTATAAGGATTCTGTCCGGATGGAACTGGTCAAGCACCTTTTCCAGCGCCTTTCCGAAATCTCCCACCAAGCTGCAGCAGATGCAGCCAGAATTCATCTCGTTTATTTCAACGCCTGCATCTCTCAAAAATCCCCCGTCAATGCCTATTTCTCCGAACTCGTTCTCAATGAGAACAACCTGCTCGCCTTTATAAGCCTCCTCTATAAGTTTCTTTATGAGCGTGGTCTTGCCTGCGCCCAGAAATCCTGAAAAAATATCAACCTTTGTCATTTGTATTTCATCTCTTTCCTTTAAAATTTGTAGTAGTTTATTTTACCACATAAGTGCAAAAAATTCAAATGTTGCATACACCATATCTTGTGGTATAGTATGAAATAGAGAAAATTTCAGGAAACTGTCACAAACACCCGACATTTCCTATGATAACGGGAGGATAAATATGGCTGATAAAACATCAAGAGATTACGTAATATGCCCATGCCGCGGGGTAACACGCGGAGAAGTTGAGGATGCAATACGAAAAAACAGAATAACAGACCTTAAGGTTCTCTGTCAGACAACTAATGCCGGCACTAAATGCGGCGGCTGCAGGGAAGATCTAGAAAAGCTTATTCATGAAATACTCGGCAATTAAAAATCATCCGCCAAAACACGGGAGAACATACATATGGAAATGAACAATTTTTATTATCAGGTGGACAAGCTTTTTGAGGATAAGAAAATCGCTGAGGCTGAAGAGTTTATGAAGAACACACTGGCTCAGGCAGAAGCTGAAAAGGATGCCGGTGCTGTGATTACAGTCTGCAACGAGCTTGGCGGCTACTACAGAGCTGTTTCAAGATATTCCGAGGGTATACCTCTGTACGAGAAAGCCCTCAGACTAATGCGCGAAATGGGCCTTGAAAGAAGCGAACACTATGGCACTACTCTTGTAAACTTCGCCACCACATATACCATGGCAGGAGATGTGGTAAAGGCGCTTAACCTATACACCGATGCCGCCGAAATATTTGCCGAAGTCGGTCTTGGCGCAGATTACAGGCTGGCAACACTCTTTAACAATATGAGCTTTCTCTGTCAGGATCTTGGCGACTATCCTCAGGCACAGGAATATCTTGAAAAGGCACTCTTTATTCTTAAGGGCCTTGAAGAAAGCGAAAGTGAGATAGCAATCACATACAGCAATCTTGCCAACGTCTATCTCGCTACGGGGCAGATGAACGAAGCGAAGGTTACTGTTAAAAAGGCGATTGACCTGTTTATATCCGAGTCCGGAGACAGCGATGTACACTATGCAGGCGCAGTATGCACTCTCGGAGAAATATATTACAAAGAAGCCGATTATGATAAGGCTGCCACACTGTTTAAGGAAGCCATGAAGCTTACCGAGAGAGATTACGGTACAGATAACATGAGCTATGCGGTGCTGTGCGAAAATCTGGCACTATGCCTTAAAGCTGCGGGTAGTAATGAAGAGGCAGTTTCTCTCCAGCAAACCGCTATGGACATAAAGAAAAGGATTGCAATATGAATGGACTTTCCCTTTCAAAAAAATATTATGAGAAATATGCTCCCTGTCTCATCAGGGAGTTTCCTCACCTCGAAGGGAAAATGGCCTTCGGCCTTGTAGGAGAAGGGTCGCAATGTTTCGGATTTGATGACGAAATATCCCGCGATCATGACTTTGCTCCCGGATTCTGCATATGGCTTTCAGAGGATGACTATGCCGCATCCGGCAAATCCCTTCAGGCTGCCTACGCTAAGCTGCCAAAGGATTTTGGCGGATTCCGCTCATCGGATGCACTGATTACTGCTGAAGGTGCAAAGAGGCTTGGGGTTTTTTCCGTAAACGGCTTTTATGAACAGTTCCTGGGCACAGATACAGTTCCGGAAGAAGCTTTCGAGTGGCTTCTTATTCCCGAAAGCAGGCTTGCTGTCTGTACCAACGGTGAAGTTTTCCATGATCCTTCAGGCTTGTTCACAGATTTTCGCAGCCGGCTTCTTGACTTCTATCCGGAAGATGCCCTGCGCAAAAAACTGGCAGCCAGGGCGGCTGTCATGTCTCAGTCGGGTCAGTACAATCTGCTTAGGAGCATAAAACGCCGTGATATAACCGGAGCATCCCTTGCTGCGGCCAGATTTGCAGAAGCCACTCTTTCAATGATGCATCTTCTGAACAGGCGCTATACCCCTTTCTATAAATGGGCTTTCCACAGTGCGATGAAGTTAGAGCATCTTGCACAATGCTGCCCTCTTCTGGAAAAAATCTGGGAAGTTCCTCATATGATTAGCGACGGAAAGATGCATGAAGCATACGAGCTTGCCTTCAATATAACAGAAAGTATCTGCACTGCTGTGGCTGAGGAGCTTAACAGGCAGAACTTTTCCCGGGGAAAAAGCGCTTTCCTGCAGGATCATCTTAACGATATCATGTCTGGAATTAAAGATCCGAAAATCGCTTCATTGCCGCCTATGGCAGATATCGAGGGGTAGAAGATGGTTATTACAGAAGAAAAAAAGCTTAAAATTTACAGAATAATAGATATGGAATGGCAGATGTTCCAGAAGGTTGAAAACATCGGCGGTCGAGCTTCATGTCAGGACGATTTCGAGACATTTTACATCATGAGGTTCAGCCAGTACGGCGGCTGGTCAGATGAGATGGTGGATTTATACCTTTCCTTTGCCGCAGACTCGTTTAGGCTGGGAAGAAACCTTGTAAGCGAAAAGTACGCCCGTATGATGAAGTTTACCGACCCGGAATACTTTCATCAGGTTCTGGAGCCTTACTTTCCGCCGTTGGAAGGTGAACGCCTCGCTCTGATAGACAAGATAGTTGAAGCTATGATTGCCTGGGAAATCGATTTTTCAAAGCTTTATCCCAAGCTTTCAGCGGCAGGCAGACCTATCACTTCAGATGGCGATGCTTCCGGATTCACATCTCTGGAAACCTATGCGCGTGGTGAGCTTGCCACGTATCCTGTTGAACTGCTCCGGCTTTACTCAGAATATGTAGACAGGCTCCACAGTGAAGGCAAATCCCTTTCCATGATGAATCAGGAGATAATGGTGAACCTGTATGGTTACGACACAATAAAAGAAGCAGAAGACAGCCTCTAGCTGAGGAGCT
>JALFXR010000110.1 GCA_022787405.1 Bacillota bacterium | reverse complement strand
CTGAGATTATAGAAATTGACAGACAGCTGAGAGAAATCATGCAGTTCGGAGGTGAAGAATAATGGCATTAGCGAAAGATTACGCTTCCGTAATGGGAAGAAACAATGAAATCATGAAGGACGCTTTAGGTCTGGACTATGCTGAATTCGAAACCTCACCGATTTCATTCGACTATGATGCACTGATGAAAGCAACCGGATATACTCTGGACGAAATCGAGAGAATACAGGGACTTCACGGGGTAGGAAATACTCCGCTCCTTGAGCTCAGAAATATCACAAAGCTTGCCCGCAAGTATGCAAAGCCGGGCTACGGCGCAAGAATTTTCGTAAAGGACGAGGCTTGTAATGCTTCCGGTTCCTTTAAAGACAGGAGAGCTGCATGTGCAGTTGCTCATGCAAAGAAGTTAGGATACAAGGGCGTTATGGCTGCAACATCCGGCAACTACGGCGCAGCAGTAGCTTCCCAGGCTGCAATGCAGGGACTTAACTGCATAATCGTTCAGGAATGCTACGATTCCAAAGGAGTAGGACAGCCTGAAATCGTTGAAAAGGCAAGAAAGTGCGAAGCACTCGGTGCAGAAGTAATTCAGCTTACTGTAGGACCTGAATTATTCTACACATTTCTGTCAGTTCTCGAAGACACTGGATATTTCAACGCTTCCCTGTACTCACCATTCGGTATCGCAGGTGTTGAAACTTTAGGATATGAAATCGCAATGCAGTGTCGTGAAAAATTAGGAAAAGACCCTGACATGGTAGTATGCACCAACGCAGGCGGCGGCATGGTTACAGGTACAGCAAGAGGCCTTATCAAGGCAGGCTGCACCAACACTCAGGTTGTTGCGGCTTCCATTGACCTTACAGGTCTTTCAATGGCATCTGACGTTGACTTTAACAAGAAGTCCTGTACTACAGGTCACACCGGTTTCGGCGTTCCTTACGCTACTGACCCTGACCACTCCGACGTTCCTCGTTCGGCAGCAAGACCGCTGAGATATATGGACAGATATGTTACAACAACTCAGGGTGAAGTAATGTATATGACAGAAATGCTTGCCAACATCGAAGGTATCGAAAGAGGACCTGCAGGAAACACTGCCCTTGCATGTGCTTTCTCACTTGCACAGGAGCTTCCTGAAGATGCAATTGTAGTAGTATCTGAAACAGAATATACAGGCGCAGGCAAGCACATCCAGCCTCAGCTGGCGTTTGCAAAGGAAAACGGTATCGAAGTAAGATTCGGTGATCCGGCAGCAGAAGACAAGCCTGGCACAAATGTAATCTTACCTTCAAATCCTGGCTTGATTAAATGCAAGGACGCAGATCTCAAGCACTTCAAGGAATCACTGATTAAGAAATCAGTTAAGAAGGCAGGCGTAGAGCCTACAGAAGCAGACCTTGAGTTCTTGGCAGAAGAAGTCAAGGAAGATGTTGCTTTCGTAAAGGCAACTTTAGGACTTTAATATAAAATGAAAGGAAAAAAAGGATGAAAAGAGCAGACGATTTCGAAGTAAGAAGACAGCATATCGCAAATCTTACTGACGAAGAACTTTATGCAAGATTCTGGGAATTAACAGATCAGGTTGTTGACCCGCTTCTTGAATTAGGCAGAAAGAACACTACTCCATCAGTAGAAAGATCCGTATTACTGAGAATGGGTGTGTCCTCACTTGACTGCATGCCAATCGTTAACCACTGCATGGATCACGGTTTAATGGGCAAGGGCGCAGGACACTGTGTTTACAAATTATCAAAAATCGAAGACATCTCAATCAGAGATGCCAGCATCAAGCTTGCCAAAGGCGAAGGCTGGGATAAGGTTGTAGAAGCTTTCAAGGGAGGTAAGAAATAATGGCAGAATTAAAGAGAAATGAAAAATTAGATGTTGTCAATATTCTTAAAGACCTTGACAAGTATGAACCGAGAAGAAGAGGTTGGGTATGGAGAGAAAAGGCTGAAGACCAGCACATGGGACCTTTCGAATACCATGAAATCTCCAAGCCGCTTAAGCAGAGTGTTCCTCTTCCTCCTGCAAAATTCATGGAAGATATCGACCCGCAGCCTATGCAGACAATTACTACTGAAATCGCATCCGGAAGATTTGAAGACGATATCAGAAGAATGAGAATGGGTGCATGGCACGGTGCTGACCATCTGATGGTTATAAGACATATGGGACAGTCCCACATAGACGGACTTATGGAAGGTACTCCACAGGGTATCGGCGGTGTTCCTATTACAAGAAAGCAGATCAGAGCACAGAGAAAAGCTATCGATATGATCGAGGATGAAGTTGGTCGTCCAATCAACTACCATTCATATGTATCAGGTGTAGCAGGACCGGATGTAGCAGTTCTTTTCGCAGAAGAAGGCGTAAACGGCGCTCACCAGGATCCGCAGTACAATGTACTTTACAGAGATATCAACTGCGTAAGATCTTTCGTAGATGCCTGCGAATCCAAGAAGATTATGGCTTGGGCAGACATGCTTCAGATCGACGGAGCTCATAACGCAAACGCTACAGCAAGAGAAGCATGGAAGGTAATGCCTGAACTGATCGTTCAGCACGCCATCAACTCCAGATTCTCAGAAAAGGTTGGCATCAAGCCTGAAAACATCTCACTGTCAACTGTACCTCCTACAGCAACTCCTGCACCATGCGTATACATGGACCTTCCGTATGCAGTTGCCCTTAGAGAGATCTGCGACAGATACAAGATGAGAGCTCAGATGAACACCAAGTACATCCAGTCATCAGCAAGAGAAGCTACAGTTACTCACGTAATGAACATGTTCATCTCCAAGCTGACAAGTGCAGACATCCAGTCAACAATTACTCCTGATGAAGGAAGAAATGTTCCATGGCATATCTACAACGTTGAAGCCTGCGATACAGCTAAGCAGACGCTTATCGGCTTAGACGGTCTTATGGATATGGTTGAGCTTAAGAAAGATGGTCCGCTGAGAGAAATGGCAAGAGACCTCAAGGAAAGAGCTCTCCTGTTCATGGAAGAAATCGTTGAAAACGGCGGTTATTTCCAGGCTGTTCAGGACGGATTCTTCGTTGACTCTGCTAAATACCCTGAAAGAAACGGCGACGGTATCGCTCGTAAAATTGATGGCGGCGTAGGCTACGGCTTTATTTTCGAAAGAGACGAAGACTATATGGCTCCAGTAACTGCTCACTACGGATACAATAACGTAGAACAGTACGGTGGGGACCCTGAAAATCCATCAGCATTAATCGGCGGATGTACTTTCGAAGACAGAAGCAAGATTGTTTACATCGACGAATTAGACGACGTTGATAACGTAAATGTAAGACTTGAAAAGGTTGCTAAATACAGAACAGGCGACGTTGTTACTCCGGAAGTTGAATGGTGCGGCGACAGAGTGATTATGATTACAATGATGCTCCCTGTTGAAAAGAGAGTTGCTGAAGCTGCAGCTGTTGAGCTGGGAAGAAAGCTTGGTCTGGTTGACCCTGAAGTTATCAATGCAGAAGTAATGCAGGACGCTGAAGGTACAAGAATCGAGCTCAAGGGCAGAGTTGATTTCGACATCGACCTGACTACTCTCGAAATCCCACCTGAACCACATTACATGACTGACCAGGAATTATATGATGAATTTGAAGGTCACGAACACATGAAGGTTGTTTGCGGTACAGTTGGTGAAGACGAGCACTCAGTAGGTATGAGAGAAATTATCAACATCAAGCACGGCGGTATCGAAAAGTGGGGTATCGAATGCGTATACCTTGGCACTTCCGTTCCTGTTGAAAAGATGGTTGACGCATGCATTGAGGAAAATGCTCAGGCAATCCTTGCTTCAACAATTATTTCTCACGATAACGTTCACTATAAGAACATGAAGAGACTTCATGAGCTTTGTGTAGAAAAAGGTATCAGAGATAAGGTTATCATCTGCGCAGGCGGTACTCAGGTAATTCCTGAAGAAGCTGTTAAGACAGGTATCGATATGGGATTCGGCAGAAACTCACACGGTATTGATGTAGCTACATTCTTAGCTGAAGAAAGACAGAGAAGAAGAGGCGAAAGGGAATAATCGCTTTGCGATAATAAAAACAAAACCTTAAAGGGGCCGGGCCTGTGCCCAGGCCCCTTTTTTGTAAAAGTAAATATACCTCACATGCCAATATACATTTTATGGTTGTAAAAAAATGAAAGATATGATAGTATATAATAAAAAAGACTAAAAATGTAGGAAGGCTGGTGTGCGTAAAAAACCGTTGTTGCCATTAGCGTTTGATATAAGGTTTTTTGCCAACAAATTTTGAAGGAATGTTGGCAAAAAAATGGAGTTACTACTTATTTAGCAGCAAATGCGCACAAAAACAGGGTGTGAGGGTATAAAATGAAGGAAAAAATCGAAAAAGTGTTGGCAGAATTAGAAATAAGATTAAAATTTGCCAACAATGAGTTAAAAACATGTCCTGAAGGAACGTTGTCTTATGTAAAAAGAGGTGGCAGGGGGACATTTTTTCAGATTATAAATTCTGGCGGTAAACGCTTGCGAAAAAGCATGAATAAAGCACCTGATTTTATCAGGGGATTGGCAAGAAAAGAATATTTAATTAAAGAAAAGAAGCTTTTAGAACATAATATCAAAGTGTTGAAGGATGTGATAAAAACATTGGTGGAACCATCACCGGACAATGTTTTGAAGAGCATATCCAAGCATTTGCAGGGGATTCCGAAGCATTATTTTTTTCCTGATCATAATAAGGATTGCTGGGCCAATCAGCCTTATGAGAAAAGTAATTACAAGCCTGAAGAAAAAAAGCATACGACTTCACGGGGCTTGAAAGTGCGCTCGAAGTCGGAGGTTCTGATAGCAGAAATGCTTTACATATTTAACATCCAGTTCAGATATGAGCAGGTAATACGAATCGGCGGAATTATACTGGTTCCGGATTTTACCATTAGGCTGCCCGACGGAAGAATATTTTACTGGGAGCACTGTGGTATGATGTCGTCAAAGGAATATCGCGAACATCAGAAGTGGAAGATGGAAGTGTATGAAAAAGCAGGCATTGTCCCATGGAAGAACCTCATCGTGACCTACGATGATGAGGACGGTAATATAAATGCAGGAATAATTGAAAGTGAAATCAAGAACAAATTAATAGTATAGATAAAAAACGGAGGTAACAATGAAAGTAGATGTTTTAGTAGCCGAGATAGGTTCAACCACCACGGTGGTAAATGCGTTCAAGGATCTGGACAGCGAAAATCCTGTATTCTGGGCGCAGGGGCAGGCCCCTACATCGGTACTGGACGGAGATGTGAGAATCGGGCTACAGGGGGCCATTGACGACCTTTGCCGCAAGATGAACATCGACAGTCTGGAATACGATGAAATGCTTGCCACATCGTCAGCGGCAGGCGGCCTCAAGATGACCGTTCACGGCCTTGTATACGATATGACGGCTAAGGCAGCCAAGGAAGCGGCATTAGGTGCAGGCGGTATTATTCACGATATAACGGTTGGAAAACTGAGAAGAAGCGATATCGCCAGAATCAGGGAAATCAATCCTAATCTGATTCTGATTGCAGGCGGAGTAGACTACGGCGAAAGAGACACCGCAATATATAACGCAGAGATGATCAGAGCCATGGGCCTTAAAACACCGGTAGTTTATGCAGGAAATATTGAGAACCAGGACGAGATGAAACTTATCTTCGATGAGGAAAGCGGGCAGTATCTCTACCTGGTAGATAATGTTTACCCTAAGATAGATACTCTCAACGTGGAACCTTGCCGTAAGGTAATTCAGGAAGCCTTTGAAGACCACATCACCCACGCACCGGGCATGGAACACGTGAGAGATATGGTGAGCGGTCCTATAATTCCGACGCCGGGAGCTGTAATGGAGTGCACCAAGCTGCTTTATGACTGTATCGGAGATGTAATGACCATAGACGTAGGGGGAGCGACTACAGACGTTCATGCAGTTACAGAAGATTCCGATGCGGTTGCTAGAATACTTACCGCACCTGAGCCAAAGGCTAAGAGGACCGTAGAAGGAGACCTAGGAGTATATGTAAACAGAATGAAAGTCATCGAGTCAATCGGAGAGGAAAAGCTCAGGGAAGAATGCGAAAACCAGCTTCACATAGACCTTGACAAGACACTGGAGACCTATGTGGCAATTCCTAAGAACGAAGATGAAATCAAGCTTGTAGAGAGACTTACCAAAGAAGCGGTTTTGAGAGCAGTGGAAAGACACGCAGGCCAGATAAGATATGTCTATGGACCTACCGGAAGACAGACACTTGCGGAAGGCAAGGACCTGACCCAGGTAAAATACATTGTAGGAACCGGCGGAGCACTTACACGTCTTCCTCACAGGGTCGACATTATGAAACTCATTCCTAAGGATAATGAGACCGGAATGAAGCTTTATCCGAGCGATGCAGTAAAGATTCTCGTGGACAACGATTACATCATGGCATCTCTGGGCGTGCTTTCCAAGACCCACAGAGCGGGAGCAATCAAGCTTCTGGGAAAGAGCCTGGGAATGGAGTTAAAGGAAAGAGAGCATACTGCACAAAAGGCTCAGTTCATCGAGGAACTTCAGCGCCTTCAGGCTGCAAAACAGGCCAAGGACGAAGAAACTGCACATCACATTGAAGAGATGGAAAAGATGGGCTACGATATGACTGAATACAAAGAAGCCCTGGCAGAGAAAATCGGCGGTGCAACACGCGAGGAAGTAGAAGCGGCCAAGAGGGAAGCTCTTGCAGCTGACAGAACCATTAAGAAGGGTGCTGACCTTATAGAAGACGATTATGACCCTGCACAGCACGTAATGAGGGGATGCGGTGAGGTTGACGGAAGACCAAACTGCAACAGAGACTGCAAGCACTGTATGCGCAGACATTGTCCATACAGGCAGGAATAGGAGGAAATAAAATGTATCCAAGATTATTAGTTGATTTAAACAAGTTAAAGGCCAACCTGGATGCCGTTGCAAAGATTACAAAGGAGCAGGGAGGATGCTCTCTGATGATCGTAACAAAGGGACTTTGTGCAGACCATGAAATGGCTATGATGGTTGCACATCACCCGGCTGTGGATTATATGGCAGACTCCAGAGTGATGAATATTAAAACTTATGCAGAGGAAGCGAGAAAGAACGGCAAGATGACTGTACTTTTGAGAATTCCAATGCATGCTGAGGTGGCTGATGTTGTAAAGTATGTAGACCTGAGCTTTAACTCGGAACTTTCGACTATAAGACTTCTCAATGAAGAAGCCGGTAAAATCGGTATAAAGCACAATGTACTTCTTATGATTGACCTGGGAGACCTGAGAGAAGGTATTTTCTATCAGAACGAAGACCAGATTTTCGCAGCTGTTGAAGAAATCCTGAAGATGGAAAACATCAACCTCTATGGTGTAGGTGTAAATCTCACCTGCTACGGAGCTATCATTCCTAAGAATGACAACCTTTCCAACCTGGTTGCCATCGCACGCAAGATCGAAGAAAAGTTCGGCATAAAGCTCAACATGGTTTCCGGAGGAAACTCCAGCTCAATCTACCTCATAGGCAAAGGCGAACTTCCTGAGGGAATCAACAACCTGAGACTTGGAGAATCTTTCCTCCTTGGAAACGACACGGCCTACGGTGAAAAGCTTCCGGGAACAGTCAGTGATACCCTCATCCTCGAAGCACAGATTGTAGAACTCAAGGAAAAACCATCCCTTCCGATCGGAGAAGTGGGCGTAGATGCTTTTGGACAGAAGCCTTACTATGAGGACAGAGGTGTAATAAAGAGAGCTATTATCGCCATCGGTAAGCAGGATACGGATATAGACAGCATGGAGCCGATAGACGAAAAAATTGATATCCTCGGCGGCAGCTCAGACCATATTATCCTTGATGTAACTAAATCAGACACAGAATACAAAGTAGGCGATGTGGTTCGCTTCGTGCTGGGATACGGCGGCATGCTCAAGACGGCAACCAGCCCTTATGTAGAAAAGGCATATATAAAGTAGTAAAGCAGGCAAGAAAATGATAAAGAAAAGATACGACAAAGCAGGCCCTGCTGTGGCAGAGGCCATGAAAAAAAGAGGATTTGATGCATATTATGTTTCCACTGCAGAGGAAGCCAGAGCAAAGGCACTGGAACTGATACCGGAAAATTCGACTGTTTCCTGGGGAGGCAGCGTGACTATCGACGAAATCGGTCTCAAGAAGGCGGTAATAGATGGCGGGTATAATGTAATAAACCGCGATGAGGCAGGGACACCTGAAGAAAGAACAGAGCTCATGAGAAAGGCTCTCACCTGTGACGTTTTCCTTATGAGCGCCAACGCGGTTTCAGAAGACGGACAGCTGGTCAACATCGACGGAAACGGGAACAGAGTTGCAGCTCTCTGCTTCGGACCTAAGGAGGTCATCGTGGTAGCCGGCATGAATAAGATGGCAGGAAATATTGAGGAGGCATATGCCAGAGCACGCAAATTCGCTGCCCCGGTCAACGCTCAGAGATTTAATCTGGGAACACCATGTAACAGGACAGGTATGTGCTCAGACTGTCTTAGTCCTGACAGTATCTGCTCCCAGCTGGTGGT
>JALFXR010000102.1 GCA_022787405.1 Bacillota bacterium | reverse complement strand
AAGAATATGACTGGGCATGGTTTTGCAGTCAAAGGGTTTTTCAAAACCATACGCAACCAATACCTTGTGAACAATATGATGAAGTATGTGGTCAATCACAGCTGTTCTGAAAGTTTGCATCGTTATCTTATCAATGGGATGTTGATAAGATTGATCAAACGCGATATGGATGGTTGGCTTCGGTGGAAAACGAACAACTACTGTTGAGATTGAAGAAGCAATTTCTGATGCTGTTAAAACTGGACAGCTTACCAAAGAAGAAGCAGAAGCAGCTCGTCAGTGTAATAAATAAAACCAAACTGCAGTTGTATAGCAGAGGCTTTTCACATGCCTATGAAGCGAATGCACAGATATTCTCTAAGAGGCATTGTTTAATTTTTCTAATACTATCGCAATATTGCTGATTATAGCCGGAATAGGACAATTAGTTATTAGAGAAAATGCAAAACGGAGGTGCTGTATGGAAAACCAGAACCTTTGATACAATTATTTTGAAAGCAATTTGCAACAATTCCAAGCATGATGGGAGGTGGCTCTTTTGGGAAGGTGCTGATTTTATCGTTTAGGGACGATGAGGAATATATTATTAATCACATTTTATCTTGTATGAATAGAGAAACAGAGATTTTGTATCAAGGAGATGTCCAAAACGGGCAGCTTTATTTTGAAGGTCTTTATATTGATGAACAGAAGCGAATTGCGGTTCGTGAGAATAACGAAATTGAACTGACTTATACGGAATTTGAAATTCTGTATTTGTTAGCCAACAATCCAGGCAGAGTGTTCAGCAAGGAGCAGATTTATGATATTGTCTGGAAGGAATCCTATTCCGGCGATTACAACATCGTCATGAGCCATATCCGGAATATTCGGGAGAAGATAGAGGATAACCCAAGCAAGCCAATCTACATACAGACTGTTTGGGGAGTCGGCTATCGGTTCAATAAAAATTTAATAGCATAGAAACAGGCAATTAAGAAACAAAATCTTAGTTGTCTTTTTTATTTGTAAAATACATTTACAGCGACAGGAGCAGAAAGGAGACAGGAGTAAATTGCAGAAATGGAAACGAATACGGGCAGTCATTTAGGCGGTGTTATCCAATAAAACGGAAGCACCGCATTTCTATTTTACAGACAACAAATTTAAAGAAAGCAGAGGTAATGAAAAATGAATTTAGAAAATAAAATCGAAGCACAGCGGAAACGCATGGAGCAGGAAAAGAACAAACTGGATATGCTGATGAAAAAGGCAAAGATGGAGCAGAGGAAAGCAGATAACCACAGAAAGATTGTAGTGGGTGCAAACTTTGAAACATTTCTTAATGAGCCGAGGAGATACAGCGAGGAGCAGACCAGACGGATTATGCAGGTTGCATTTGCCACAAGAGAGGTCAAGAACTGCATGGAGCAGATTGAGCGGGAACTTGCAAGGGCGGAGGAAAAAATGCCGGATACGGCGATAAATGAGGAAGCAGACGAGGGCGAAAGCGAAGAAGAATAGGGAATGTGCAGCGTTGTAGCCAATTCCCTCAACTTTGTTGAGGGCGCACAGATACACCACCCTTTGGGGCGGTGCTGTGCGTTCTCCGAAGGGTGCAGGATGTCCGGGGGACATCCGTTTGCACGGACCGAAGCGGAGCGGAGACCTTGCAGAGGGCAGTCGGCTACTTCGTATCCGACACAAGGTGCAGGCACCTTGTTGAACAAAAGGCAAGCCTTTTGTTATAAGGGAGCTACACTCCCTTCGGCGGTAAAAAGAACCGCCTACCCTAGTGAACTTTGCGTTCAGATGAAATCACAAAAAGACGTGCTTTCATCTGCCCACAAAGTCTGCCGGTGCAACCCGCTACGTTGTGTGAAAGGAGAGGACAGTGAAGAACGGAACGATTAGCAGCAGGGCATCCATAGTCCAGCGGAGCAAAGGACAGTCTGCGGTTGAGCAGTCAGCCTATATCAGCAGGACATCCCTTTACAGTGATTATTATGGCATGACCTATAACAGAACTGCCAAAGAGGATTTAGTCGGTGCAGATGTGCTTCTGCCGGAACACGCACCACCGGAATTTGCAGACAGGGCAGTATTATGGAACTCTGTGGAAAAGAACGAGAAAGCGAAGAATGCCCAGCTTGCAAGGAGCCTGAAATATTCCCTGCCCAATGAGTGGGACGAAGCCACCGCAAGGCAGGTCATGGAGTGTTTTATCAAAGAGCAGTTTGTAGATAAGGGAATGTGTGCAGATTATGGTATTCATCGTTCGTATAACGATAAAGGACAGCCGAATCTGCATATCCATATCCTTCTTACCCTCAGACCTCTCAATGAGGATGGTACATGGGGAGCAAAATCAAGAAAAGAGTATGTCCTTGACGCAGACGGTAACCGGATACCCAATGCCAGCGGAAAAGGCTATAAAAGCCGGAAAGTAAATGTGATTGACTGGAATGAGAAAGGCAAGGCGAAGGAATGGAGAAATGCCATTGCGGAGGTTATCAATGCCACCAATGAAAAAGCAGGCAT
>JALFXR010000093.1 GCA_022787405.1 Bacillota bacterium | reverse complement strand
CCGGCATGGGTGAGATTGCAGTGCCCTGAGCCGGCCATAAGAAGCTTAGTGCCGATTTTATCGGTCTTTTCAAGTATTAAGATGTCTCTGCCGGCAGAGGCAGGAGCCGCGGCCCCGAAAAAGAGACCTGCGGCGCCTGAGCCGACAACGATAGTTTTTTTATACATAAATCGATTTGCCTTATGATTTTGTTTTAGCTTTAGCTGACATAGCCTGCTTCGCTGAGATATTCCCAGACTGCAGGATGATATTCATTTACGACGAACCATATCTCGGCTTCTTCTTTTGCTTCATTTTCAGTATCCTCATTGCGGAATATTATGGCTACACCGCAGTACTTTTCACTCAGCATTTTGTCCTCCGCTGATACATCCTCGCCTGATACGATTCGGTTGTAGATGTCGATGTAGTTACTATTATATACATCCTCGTCGTAGGCTTCAATGATTTTTTTAAGTTCATCAGGGTCGCTTATTATTACAGGCTCACCGTTGCAATCTATAGAAGCATAAGCATTATCGTAAAGCTTTTCATCGATCTTGTCGGACAAGGTCAGGGCCGCCCTGTAGTCAGAGTTGGTGACTATGTCGTTTATAAGCTCCGCTGCCTTATCGTCCAGAGCGAACTGGAAGCTGCGTTTAAACTCTGAGCCGTTTTTATATTTATATACAAACTGTACGGACTCTGCCAGAACCTTATCATCTCTATATGTGATATTAGAATTGAAGTAGTAATCAAACGGGTCATTCTGTTGGTACAGTTCATTTTCAATCACGTATTTATGAAGTTCATAAACCTTGTTTATAACATATGGCGACGAAAGTTTTCCTATATCTGACAGTCCCTGGAAAGAACCGCTGGCAAAGGAGTCCATTTCGTAGCCTGCGAACATATACTCGCAGCTTACCGATTCCACCTGATCAAGCTTTGGCAGTCTCTTGGATATTCCGGTGATATCGAAAACGGTAAAGGCCGTGAAGAGAGCAGCTATCACTACATATACGCCCAGGGATTTAAAGTTTTTCATGTTGAAAATCTTCACAGACCTTGCGATGACCACCTTGGTGATGAAGAAGGTTATAAGTGTTCCTATGGCCATACCGATGATCAGAAAGGCCTTTGAGTCAGACTTAAAGCTCTGGAAGAAGAAACCGAATACGGTCATTCCCACGAAAACCACAAGATAGGTTATGATTTCTTCAACAGGGCGGAAAATCATTGAGTCACCAACCTTTTCCAGCTTAGCCAGCCTGTATGCAGCTCCCCCTGCGGCAATGAACACCAGACCCAACACAAGGTAGGTGAGTGTTGTCTTTGCCGATACTATGGTTTCAATACCGGTAGTTACTATCATAATCAGAGGGTTGAAGCATCGCATTACATCGCTCACCCAGTCGGGCAGTGAAACGAAGCCTTCAATGTAGCTTTCACAGTAGGTAGCCACTATAAGCAGCAATGCAGGGACTATGACAAAGAACAGTCCCGAAAGGAGCAGATGCATAGCCGAATTTCCTGTCAGGCTTCCCGCCAGAATGTACATTCCGTAGAAGAAGGTGATTATGCCTATGGAACTTGCAAGCCAGCTCATCACAGCGCTGAAGGTATAAATGTTATGTGAGTCCGTTACAGGCGAGCCTGTAACAAAAAGACTATCCATAACCAGTTCGCTGGTGCTGTAAACCAGCGTTTCTCTCATGAAAACCAGATAGAGCAGGGCGGTCAGCACCACCGGGATGATGCACATGAGCCAGCCTGACACCACATGGCTGTTAAAAAGCTTTGACCTTGAATAAGGCTGAGCGTGCAGAGCCAGTGCCTTGGCAGGCTTATGGAAAAAGCTCATCATCAGCATAGCTGCCACCAGCGGAATTCCCGCCATGTAAATGGGATAAACCACATTGTAGTTGTTAAGAGAATTGTTAACGTATCTTGCAATGGAACCCATATCCGATAAATTGAGAATTATCGGGAAAATACCTGCAAAGAAGTAGAGCAGGAAAGCCAGAGCGGGCACATACCAGCAGAGCTTGAAGTTTTCCCTGATAAGGGCAGGCGATACGCTGAATATTCCTTTATTTTTCATCTGCAGCACCCCCTTCTTGATTATTCTGAGGCTGATAACCTTCGAGTTTTTCTATGAAAATCTCCTCTACGGAGGCAGGCATCATTTCCAGAAGATCACCTTCGAAAATCATCTTTCCTCCTGCGATAATGCCTATATAGTTGCATACATCTTCCATCTCTTTAGCGTTGTGGGATGATATGAGCACGGTCATCTCTCTGTCTGCCACATCGCCCATAATGTAGTGCCACAGCTTGCGGCGGACGATAGGGTCAAGTCCGTCTACAGGCTCGTCGAGAATCAGGTAGTCAGGCACCGATGCCATAGCCAGACAGAAGGCTGCCTGCTTTTTCATGCCCTTTGAGAATTTGCCGATATTTCCGGTCATCTTAAGACCGAAGTCAGAAGCCATTTCCTCAAAAAGCTGCTGATTCCATCTCGGATAAATTCTGGCATAGTATTTTCCCATTTCTTTGAGGCTGTAGCCGCGGAAAAAGAAAAGTTCATCGGGAATGAAGGCAACTCTCTGTTTCAGAGCTTCATTGTCCAAAACCTCCTGATTGTCGATGGTCACCGTTCCGCTGTCCTGCACCAGAAAACCGCAGAGATGTTTGATTATTGTTGTCTTTCCTGCACCGTTAAGACCCATAAGCCCGTAGATGGCGCCTTTTGGCACAGTGAGTGAAAAGTCGTCCAGTGCCTTGAAGCCGTCAAAACTCTTTGACAGATGTTCAATCTTAATCATTCGATGTTCTCCTTTCTTCCATTATTTCCAGTGCGATTGCTTTAGATTCTTCGTAGGAAAGTCCCAGGAAAAGAAATTCCCTGAATGCCTCGTCGAAGGCTGCTTTAGCCTCTTCCAGCTCCCGGGCGCCAGCACGGATTTCGTTTCTGTCTGCCACAAAGGTCCCCACTCCGCTTGTGGTGTAGACATAGCCCTGACGCTCCAGTTCGCGATAGGCCTTCTGCACTGTGTTTGGATTGACCGTAATGGTCTTGGAAAGTTCTCTGACCGACGGCAGCTTTTCCCCTTGAGCCAGCCTTCCGGTCATAATCAACTCTTTAAGATTGTCAATTACCTGCTCGTATATGGACTTGCGGCTTTTTAAATCGAGTTGAAACATTTATCTGAATCCCCTTTCATAAATTGCGGCGGCTTGCCGGGCTTCTTATTCTTGTCATGCTGTTTTTGCTGCCTGGTCTGCCGCTTCTGTGCTAAGTGTACCATGAGACATAGTACACTGTCAACGGATTTTTTGAGAAATGAGGAAAACGTCATGAAAGGTGCGTGTCACCGTGCATTATAGGCAGCGTTTCCACCATTTTTGCCGATTTTGGTGATTTTGGTGGAAAATTTCCGGAAGTGCAGCGATGTGCGCTAAATGGAATAATATGTAAACTGTTGAAATTTCAACGATTTGGCCACTTGCATAGTTTCCTTGCAGCAGTCAAACCTCCCCAAAAGCCAAAAAAACTCCACCATTTTAGCATTTTTATGCGAAATTGGTGGAGTCTGATGTTTATGCTTTCTTAAATTCTTCAATTATTTCCGCTACTTTTTTCTGATTTTTAGAAAGACATAACCAGGCGTCAAACATCTCTTTCTGTGCCAAAATTGCTGCGTGTGCTCTACGAGCATATGAAGGAAGTGCTTATGAAGAGCAATCCTTCTCTGGCACTGACAGCTACCGGTCGTAAAGGGCTGACGCCGCGGAAATATACCGGCGCTAAACCCCGGCAGTTCTACTTCCGTGCCGAAGGAACTGTGGCTCCTGTTTTGTTGTAATACTAAATTTAAAACTTTTTGTAGTTTGGTGAGAACTATAATATAATATGTAGTTTTGCTGTTGCCCATTTGGAAAAAATGTGATATAATCTTGAACATATAATAATACTCGACTGAAATATAAATATGATTCAATTGAGTAAAAAATCTAATAGGAAGAGAAGGTGAAAAAGTTTAAAGACATCATACTTTTCAATTGAAACATAAACATGATTCAATTGAGCAAAAATTTAATAGGAGGAAGAGATGATGAAAAAGTTTTTTGCAATCTTGATGATTGTGACGATGGTTGTATGCTACATGCCAACGGTGGCGTTTGCGGATTCCGGAAACACTCAGGAACCACCAACTAACGCTACTGGTGACGATTGTGTTGAGCAAGAAAATCCTGATTATTCTACTCTTATAAACGACTGTGATTTCACATTTTATTGCACCCCGGGCGGTGGCAAAATTGAAGAAGATGATTGGGGTGAATACCATTTTGGAAGAAAAACTTTCCCAATGCTTTCCGGATATTGCAAATTTAAAGCAATTCCGAATGAAGGCTGGGTCTTCAATGAATGGAAACATGAAATTTCAAGAGATGCATACGAAAAACAAACACTTTTTGGAAAAGTGGAAATAATTGAAGAATTTAGAGCTGAAAATACTTCTTGGACAACAACCCAAAAGCGCTACGCCTTTTCTCCGAATGGCAGTGAAATCGAGTTACGCCGCGGACCAAGTAAGTATGAAACTAAATGGGCTAAACTGCATTATGTGGTTCACGCACATTTCAACCCGAAAATAACTGTTACCTATGAAGGTGATGGCTCTTTTACAGGTGTAAATGACGGTGGTAATGTCGTAGCGAATTACAAAGAAGATAAGGTCTTCACGGCACAAGACGGGTATGCAATTGACACAGTAACAGTAACTGATTTAAATGGCAATTCTGTTTCTGATTCTTGTTTTACTAATAATGGTGATTCTATTACATTCAATAAAGTCACTCAGCCGCTAAATGTAAAGGTGACATTTAAGGAGAACGGCGATAACTCGAAACCACAAGACAATAATGCAAGCTTCTTCTTCCATGCAGGCGGCAATAATTATTTCCCTGCCCACTCATTAGACAGTGGACGTAATGCAATTATGGGACCGCTTGTAGGTAAAGTGGAAAGCGGCAAAGTAAAAACGGAGCCGGATAAGGAGCAGCTTAAATCTGCCATTCAGGACTACTACCGCCTGACTGATGAAGAAATGGTAGACGTTAAATGGGAATGGAAAGAAGTAAAAGGTAAGGGCGCAGGTGAAGGCGGACTTGAATGCTGGAGCTGCCCATACCATGTTGACGGTGTTGCATTAGACAAAGAAGGACATTCTTTAAAGATTAAGTACAGCATGGAATACTTGGTTGATGGTGAACACCATTATACTGCAAGACTGGACGAGGAAACCAAGAACACTCACGAAGGCGTTCCAACCCCTACAAAACCGGGCTATGACTTTAACGGCTGGAAATTGGTTACCGAAGGCGCTGATGATAAAAGCGTTAGTCAAGACTTAACCTATGAAGCAACCTGGACGGAAAAGCCGTCTTATGATGCAAGCTTCTTCATCAAACCAGACGGTGAAGGCGCTCCAGATAATCCTAACGATGGTTTCCCTGAAAGCGGATTTTTACCAAACGGAGATGCGCATAAGGCTCTGCAGGGTAAGGTTTATGGACCTGCAACAGGAAAAGATGCAGTGAAGGAAGCGATAAAAACCGAACCGAAACGCGAAGACATCATTAATGTTATTAGAGGCGCTTATCAGCTGGACGAACAAGAGGAACAGGCAGTTGATTTCCGCTGGTATGTGATTAAATCCATGAATGACGGTTGTGAATACCATGTTGACGGCGTTCCTGTATTGGACAAAGGCACTGATAATGAAAGAGTATTAAAAAGATACAAAATAACATATCAGGATGATGCTGGAAAAGTATTATACTCCGCCAGAGCTAATGCAGGCGAAGATATCCCTGGATATGTTGGCGATACACCTACAAAGGAGGGCTACATATTTGATGGATGGGCTCCATTACCTGAAAACGGAAAAGTTAGCGACCACTTAATCCTTAAACCAAAGTGGAAAAAAACTGATAACCCGGACAAGCCACCTGTGTATCCAACTCACTACTACACTGTAAAGTGGAATAACTACGATAACACCAATCTGGAAACCGACTACTGCACATACTACCAGATGCCGACTTACGACAGTGCAACACCTGTAAGACCGGCAGATGAAAAGTATACATATAAATTCATCGGTTGGGATAAAGAAGTTGTTCGTGTAACAGGAGATGCTGTTTATACCGCCCAGTTCAAGGCAGTTGCAAAAGAACAGACAAAGCCTGAAGACCCTGCGGATCCAACGAATCCGGACAAGCCAGGTAGACCGGACAAGCCTGCAAAGCCAGCCAAACCGGAAAAACCAGCTAAACCGGACAAGCCGGAGACAGAGGTTCCGAAAACCGGAGACACTTCAGCTGACAACATGATTATTAACCTGTTCCTGCTGACATCATCTGCACTGGCAGCAGTACTTCTCTGGTACAGAAAATACGCCAGAAAATAGAAATGCAGAGGGAACCATTAGAGGGACAGAGATTTGGAAAATGGATTGTAATATCCTTCGAAGGATGCTTCAATCATAAAAAATCAAGATATACATGCCTTTGCACCGGATGCGGTACTATGCACAGCATAAGAGCAGACAAACTGAAGGCAGGTAAAACCTTGCAGTGTGCAGACTGCAGACGTTTACAGTTACGAGAACATTAATTCAAATCATTGTTTCCTTTCCACGAAAGCATCCTTGGGTTTAAAAATCGTACAGGGATGCTTTTTTAGATACATTCTTTTGTCATAATCGAATGCTGCCTAATTTCGCAGCATCAGGTCGAAAGAACACTAACGGATGCTCCTTGACGATGGACATGCCTAGGTTTATCTTTTTTGTGTAGACTGTTTTGGCAAAAGGGGTATTGCTGAAATGGTCATTTTATCAAGGGAAAGGGGAACAAGGATTTGAGAGAGATTATCAAGGGAGGATAATTTTATGAAGAAAACTTTTGCAATCCTTATGATTGTAATGATGGTGATGTGCTTCATGCCTACGGCGGCCTTTGCTGATGTTGAACATGAAGCAAGAATCGGAGAGACTTTGTATGCCACACTGGATGAGGCCGTTGCTGCTGCGGCAGATGGAGATACTATCAACGTTTTGAAAGACTGTTCTACTGAAGGGTTGAATTTATCAAAGAGCATTGCCATTGAAGGAGACGGGCATAAAATCGGATTCTATAAAAATGGTATCGCACTGTGGGGAAAAAGCCTGACTTTTGAAAACTGTACAGTTGAAATGAAAGGAATAGGTTCAACGCCTTACACGTCAGAGTGGAACTGGCAGGCAATATGCGCGAGTAAAGATGCGACGTTGACTTTGAACGATACAGAAATGACTATGGATGGAACAGATGCAGGAAACGCTCATGCAATTTATTTCTGCTCCAACAATAAACTAAATTTGAATAACAGCACTCTGACTATCAGAAATTACATTGAGGATGCACTGGAGTGGGACGGTGGAGATGAAGGGTATAATATTAATATAGTAAATTCCACATTTATTTCGGACCATAACCGTTCCGGTTTTACAGGCACAATTTATGCTGTTATCGATAATAGCAAGGTAGATGTTATTAACAGCACGGGAAATGGTTCCAACGGATCAAATTTTGAAATAAAAAATGAGTCAAAAGTCAATTTTAACAATAATAATGCACATGGTCTTTCAGCAGCAAGTTTGACCATTGATAATTCTACAGTTAATGCTACTGGAAATGGTGCCAACGGTATTCATACAACAGGAAAACTTGAAATTAAAAATAATTCGAAAGTAAAAGTTGATAATAACAAATGTTCAATTTCCAGCAAATGGACCATTCCAGGGGCGGTATTTGTAGCAGGTGACGGTTCGATAATCGACAGCACGTGCAATGTGGAGATTATCGATAATATGGGCTCCGGCATTTATGTGAAGGCAGGAAGTTTAAATGTGGAGGCCGGCACAATTATGAGAAATAAGGCTGAGAAATTGGGATTTGGTGGCGGAATCTATAATAATGGTAATGTTATATTAAGTAATAATGTTAAGATGTATAACAACCATGCATCAACTGCCGGCGACGACATATATAATGCAGAAGGAGCAACCATCACATTTGGACCTACAGGCTCCGGATGGAAACTGGACGGAGAACCTGACTGCACAGACGATATTACAGGATGGTTTGATGACTCTGAGAACAACCGCTGGAAGGCCCATGGGGATGAACCTCTTCATTTGGATGAGTTTATGCCGACAAGCAATGGCATAGCAGGGGAAAAAGCATTAAAGGCTGCTCACGACAAAATAAGTCCTGTGACT
>JALFXR010000067.1 GCA_022787405.1 Bacillota bacterium | reverse complement strand
ATCGAAGCTGAAAATATTCCACTTGATATTGTGTATGAGGATGATGATGTGCTTGTTGTAAACAAGCCCCGTGGGATGGTAGTCCATCCGGCGGCAGGCAATTATAACGGTACTCTTGTAAATGCGGTTATGTATCACTGCAGGGATAGACTTTCTTCCATTAACGGTGTAATCAGACCGGGAATTGTCCACAGGATAGATAAGGATACCAGCGGACTTCTCATGATTGCAAAAAACAACAGGGCCCACGAATCTCTTTCACGGCAACTTGCTGAGCATACAATTACCCGTAAATACACCGCTCTGGTTTACAATAATTTTAATGAAGACGAGGGTACTGTGGATGCACCCTTAGGTCGTGACCCTAAGAACAGGCTGAGACGCGCTGTGGTAAGCGAAAACTCAAAGCGGGCTGTCACCCACTGGCGTGTTCTGGAACGCTTCGGAAAGTATACTCTCATAGAAGCACAGCTTGAGACAGGAAGGACCCATCAGATAAGGGTTCACATGGCATATATAAATCACCCGCTTGTAGGAGACTTGCTGTACGGACCGAAGAAGCAGACAATATTTCAGGATGGGCAGCTTCTGCATGCGGGAGTCCTGGGATTTATTCATCCGTCCACGGGACAATACATGGAATTTTCCAGACCGATACCTGAGGAGTTTCAGCAGGTCATAGAAAAAATAAGAAGGAGTTAGCATATGAAAAGAAGCTTTAAGCCCGGCACCCTGCTCAGCCCGGTACCTGCCGTAATGGTATCATGCGGCGAAGGAGAAAATAAAAATATAATAACCATAGGATGGACAGGAATAATCAATTCTGACCCTCCTATAACGTATATTTCCGTAAGAAAATCCAGACACTCCCATCATATCATAGAAGAAACGGGAGAGTTTGTAATTAATCTTACTACTGAAAAGCTTGCTTATGCCACGGACTACTGTGGTGTTAAGTCGGGACGCGATGTGGATAAATTCAAGGAACTAAACTTAACACCGGAGACAGGTGAAAAAGTAAGATGTCCGATGATAACACAATGTCCCGTAAATCTTGAGTGCCGCGTGATGGAGGTGAAAAGTTATCCCAATCACGATATGTTTATTGCTGAAATCGTCGCCGTACATGCAGATGATGAAATTATCGATGAAAAGGGAAAAATCGATATTTCTCTGGCAGGTCTTCTGGCCTATGTACATGGAGAGTATTACGGACTAAAAAAGATTTCAATTGGGCGTTTTGGCTTTTCAGTGATGAAACCTAAAACCAGAAAAAGAATAAACAGGCAGAAGCACGAGGAAAGAGTATCAAGAAATCGTGAAAAGCGAAAGGGGAGGTAGAGCCTCCCCTTGGCTATGGACTGCATAAAGTATTTAAAAAGGGAAAGCGTTTGAATAAGCCCGAGGGACTTAAGCATGGTGTGGTTTGATTTGATTTAACGCCAGTTCGATTCCTAGCTGGTTGACCTGATAAAATCGATGCAGTCCTCGCAGACGTAGCCTCCTTTAAACACAATATTGTGATAGATATTCCCGCAAAGGGAGCAGCAGTGTTGCCTCATAGTGTGTTCCTCCTTGTTTTTTGATTTTTCAGTCTACCCCTAAGAATGTAGAGAGATAATAACACATTTTTTATAAAAAAGAAGGCAGAAATGAAAATTTGTTAATATTTTGGACGTTTTTTGCCGTTTTTTGGACGTTTTTTGTATTTTTGAATTTTTTTACAGAATAAGAAAGGAGAAAGAAATGTATCAGCTTTTTGATCTTGAGGGAAGAAATGCCAAAATTGTCGGTTATCATTATGTATGTGAAAATCCGAATCACGTTGTTGTTCTCATACATGGTATAGGAGAACATGCAGGAAGATTTGCCAGGGTTTCGGATTATTTCAATAAAGAAGGAATTGCTGTTGTCTCCATGGACTTGAGAGGCCACGGACGCACCGAAGGTAAGAGAGGTCACTGCGCCCCGAGAGAAGACGTTCTGAAGGATATAGATGCACTGATTGAGTATGCACAGAAGCTTTATCCAGGAGTTCCTCTGGTAATGTACGGCCATAGCATGGGAGGCAATATAACTCTTGACTATCGTGCAAGAGGAGGACACAATGATATACCTTGCGGATACATAATTTCTGCCCCATGGATAAGGCTCGTACGTCCTGTTACAGGAGTACTTTTCCGCACTGTGGAGCTGCTTTCCAGACTTATGCCTCAGATGACTATAAGTCAGGAATTTCCGGAGGAACAGCTGGGCAACGTGGAATACGTAAGACCATATAAAGACGACCCTATGGTACATTCTAAAGTATCCATGCTTTGCGCTTACCAGGGATTTACTATCGGAACCGCACTTGAAAAGGGCACAAACGAAGATAACGGCAGGGCTAAAAATACGCCGTGCCTTCTCATGCACGGCACTGATGATAAAATATGTGATATAGAGGGAAGCCGCTGTTTCGCCAAGCTTCAGAACCCTGAATACTTTACCATGATTGAGTGGCCGGGATATTACCACGAAATCCATAACGGAGGTCCGGAAGGACAGACCGGAGAGGATGTTATCAAAAAAGCTATTGAATTCATAAAGGGATTGTAGACGATGGACTTAACACATTTTGACGAAAACGGAAACGCCCGCATGGTGGACGTAACAGCAAAGACCGAAACAGAAAGAATGGCAGCTGCGGCGGGAAAAATAAAAGTTTCCCCGGATGTATTAATGGCTGTCAAAGAAAGGCGGGTCGCTAAAGGCGATGTGCTTACGGTTGCAACTACGGCAGGCATTGCCGGAACTAAAAAAACCTGGGAGCTGATTCCCATGTGCCATATAGTGCCGCTGACAGGCTGCACAATCGAGTGGAATTTCAAAGAAGAGTCATGTGAAATAGAATGCCGCTGCACAGCACGATGCACAGGAAAAACAGGTGTTGAAATGGAGGCTCTGACAGGAGTTTCAGTCGCTCTTCTCACGGTGTATGATATGTGCAAAGCCATAGATAAAACTATGGAGATAGGTGAAATACGTCTGCTGGAGAAGAACGGCGGCAAAAGCGGGCATTTTGTCAGAAAGGATTAAAATGAAATATACTGTAGGAATAATCACTTTGAGTGACAGTGGTGCTGCAGGGCAGAGAGAAGACCGGAGCGGCCCGGCCATTAAGGAGATTCTGGAGAATGACGGACGTTTTGAGGTAAAAGAACAGCTGCTGATTTCTGATGACAGGGCCGGTCTTGAAGCAGAACTCATTCGCCTTTGTGAT